>NZ_JBDJAW010000004.1:300000-379764 GCF_039649665.1 Microbispora sp. ZYX-F-249
CGCGGCAGCTCGCCCGGGCCGCCGCGGGAGCGGAGGAAGTCGTCGAACGCCGCCGCCGTGCTGTACTTCGGCCGCCAGCCGAGCTCGGCGGCGAGCCTGGTGGTGTCCACTGCGCGGCCGTGGCTCATGAGCGACAGCTGCTCGGGTGAGAAGTCCACCAGCCGCGCGCCCCGGGCGATCCCGCTGACGAGGCGGAAGGCGGGAGACGGCATCGGCACCACCGGCCGGCCCGTCCGCCGTGCGCACTGCGACAGCAGCAGCACGCCGTCGCCCGCGACGTTGAACACGCCGGGGTGGTCGGCCCGCGCCGTACGGCACAGCACCTCGACCGCGTCGTCCTCGTGGACGAACTGCAGCCGGGGGTCGAACCCGAGCACGGTGGGCAGCACGGGCTGGGAGAAGTACCGCGTCAACGGCGAGTCGACGCCCGGCCCCATGAGGTTGGCGAACCGCAGCGTGGTCGTCGTCACGTCGGGCCGGCGCCGGGCGAAGCCCCGCACGTACGTCTCCACCTCTGTGGCGTCCCTGGCGTAGCCGTGATGGGACACCTCGACCGGCAGGGTGTCCTCGGTGAAGACGGCCGGAGCGTGCGGAGAGGAGCCGTACACGGCCGTGGTGGACCGCACGACCACCCGGCGCACCGTGGCGGAGCGCTGACACGCCGCGAGCAGCTGCATCGTCCCGATGACGTTGTGCTCCTTCATGGCCGGCCGGCCGCCCACGGTGTCACCGGCCCGGCCGCCGCCGGGGCCGCTGACCAGGCTGAGGTGCACGACGGTGTCGACGTCGGCGTCCCTGATGACCTTGACGAGGTCGGGACTGCGCAACGCGACCCGGACGAACTCGGTGCGGCCGAGCACCGCGCCGTCCTCCCCGGCGGGGGATGGCGGCGGCGCCGTGTCCACGCCGATGACCCGGTCGATCTCCGGGTCGGCCGCCAGCGCGATCGCCACACGAGCGCCGATGTGACCGGAGACGCCGGTGACCAGCACAGTACGAGTCATCGATGCCTCGCCGGGGGTGTGCGTGTTCACGGTGGCCCGGTCCCTGAGGACCGGTGCGCGCTCCGTCTCGGCTACTTCTTGTTACGCCGCTGGATACGGGTCTTCTTCAGCAGCTTGCGGTGCTTCTTCTTGGCCATGCGCTTGCGGCGCTTCTTGATCACAGAGCCCACGGGACCCCCAGGTGAAGGTGTGTCTGTCCAACCGGCGCGCGAGCGCACACCGGCACAACAGACTACCGGCGATCCGTGGTAGATCGCTCCCCCGGGGGACCCCGCATCGGCCGGGAGTCGGCCACGTCACCGTCAAACGCGGCCTCCCGGGCGGTTCACCCTGCTTCGATGAACGCGTCCCGCAAGTAGTCGTGGACCGCCTGCTCGGGCACCCTGAAGGACCGGCCGACACGGATGGCCGGTAACTCGCCGGAGTGCACAAGCCGGTACACGGTCATCTTGGACACCCGCATGACGGTCGCCACCTCGGCCACCGTCAAGAACTTCACCTCGCTGAGAGGTCTTTCGCCTGCACCCATCGGACGCCTCTTCCGCACGTGTTTCCGGGTTATCCCCACTGGTGCCATTGCTCACGCACGTGTACTGCCGTCAGCGTAAGTCCGGACTCCGACTAGGCAAACCCCTCATTCCATCAGTCATCAGAGCCGTATGCCGTCAAAACCGGGAAACTCGCTGGCAGCAGCCGGACCGTGCCCCTCGCCTCAACCTTGGAACGGACCAACTTCTCTCCCATTAGAGTCGCCCAGGCACAGAAAAAAGTTGGCAAACGGTCGGCACAGAGGCACAAAAGCGGGCGCGAAATGCCCGGTTTGGGAGGTCCGGAAGGGGAATCAGAGGCTGCGGGCCACCCGGGCGAGCAGGTACGCCGTCAACGGAGCGTAGAAGCGGGGTAGCACGTTGTCGTCCAGGGGCACGGTGACCGCGATCTTCCCCTCGGCCTCGCCCACGAACAGCGCCGGGTCGTTGCTGTCGGCGAAGCCCACGGTCTCGACCCCGGCCTCGCCCGCGGCCCCGGCCCAGCCGTGATCGGCGATCACGAAGTCGGGCCGCTCCTCGGCCAGCATCGCCTCCATCGGCATCGCCTCATGGGTGTGCACGAACGTGCCCCGGTCCTCCAGCATCGCCACGCCGTCCAGGTAGCGGATCCGCCTGCGGCGGCCCAGGCCGCCGATGTGCGTCCACCCCTCGGCCGGGAAGAGCAGGGTCGCCCCGTTCTCCGTGAGGAACCGCGCCAGCGCGAGGTGGATGGTGAGCAGACCGGTCGGGTGGCCGGTGGCGAGCACGATCCGGGGCGAGGCACGCCGCAGCACCTTCGCGATCCGCTCGCCCATCTCCTCGACGGCGTCGATGGTCCGCTCGGGGTCGATGGTGTCGGGGCCCTCGCGGTGCCCGGGATCGGCGACCACCCCCGCCTTCTCGGCCATCAGCGCGAGCACCTCGTGATAGGACCACTCGCCCTCGAAGTTGAGCCCGAAGAGGTAGTGCGGGTCGCGCAGCGCGAGCGACCGGTAGTGATCGAGGTTGTTCTCGCGGCTGGTCGCCACGTCACCGGCGATGGCGGTCCTGACGAGATGTTCGCGCAGTTCGGCTCTGGTGGGCGTTCGGGAGGGCGGAAGGGTCACGACAGGTACAGCGCTCCTCGGCTCGGTGTGATTCCGGCCCCCACGGCTACGGCATGGGGTCCAGCCCGTGGAAGGGGAACACCGCCTTCCTGGTCGCGATGACGGCCCGGTCGACGGCGTCGGCTGGATCGTACCCTTCCGAAATGTCACGCCATTGCGGATGCCGTCCGTCCGTCATCCGCAGCGGCGGGATCTCCCCGGTGCGCTCCCGCACGAAGGTACGCCAGGTCTCCGGGGTCTCGGCCGACGGTTCGACGGGGCGTCCCACCGCCTCGGCGATCAGGTGGGTCCACGCCCGCGGGACGACCTGGACCAGCTCGTATCCTCCGCCGCCCACCGCGATCCACCGGCCCCCGGCGGTCTCGTGGGCCAGCCGGTGCAGCGCGGCGTACGCCGTGCGTTGCCCGTCGAGGCTGAGCATGAGGTGGGCCAGCGGGTCGAGGGCGTGGCTGTCGCAGCCCTGCTGGGTGACCAGGATCTGCGGCTGGAAATGCCGCAGCAGCGGCGGGACCACCGCGTGGAAGGCGCGCAGCCACCCGGCGTCGCCGCACCCGGCCGGCAGCGCGACGTTGACCGCCGTGCCCTCCGCGCCGGTCTCCTGGGGAAAGCCGGTGCCGGGGAACAGCGTGCGGGGGCTCTCGTGCAGGCTGATCGTGAGCACCCTCGGGTCGTCGTAGAACGCCGTCTGCACGCCGTCGCCGTGGTGCACGTCCACGTCCACGTACGCGATCCTCGTCGCGCCCTGCGCCAGCAGCCACGCGATGGCGACGGCCGGGTCGTTGTAGACGCAGAAGCCGCTGGCGGCGCCGGGCATGGCGTGGTGCAGCCCGCCGGCGACGTTGACCGCGTGCTCGGCCTCACCCGTCCACACCGCCCTGGCGGCGGCCAGCGTCGCCCCCGTGACCAGGGCGGAGGCCTCGTGGACGCCCACGAAGGCGGGATTGTCCTCGGTGCCGAGCCCGTGGCGCAGGTCCGGGCGGCCGTCCTTGGAGACGTTCTTGACCGCCTCGATGTAGTCCCGGTGGTGCACCAGCGCGATCTCGTCCTCGGTCGCGGGGACGCAGCCGGTCATCTCGGCGGCGTCGAGCACGCCCAGGTCACGGGCGAGCGCCATGGTGAGCTCGACGCGTACGGGCGCGAGCGGATGGCCGGGCCCGAAATCGTAAGAAACCAGAGCGTCGTTCCAAACCACCCGCACCGCCTGACTCATGCCGCGACGCTACCGCACGGCCGGTCGCGGACGACCATACGGGCGTCGCGGACCGTGACGACGTCGATCCGCGTCGGCCCTCGCCGGTGGACTCAGTCTGCGCGGAGGGCGACGACGGGGTCGAGCCCGGCCGCGCGCCGGGCGGGGGCCACGCCGAAGAAGACGCCCACGGCCGCGGAGACCCCGAAGGCGAGCGCGATCGACCACCAGGTGATCGACGCGGGCACCGGCGAGACCGTCCGGATCAGCAGTGCCCCGCCGACGCCGGTCAGGATGCCGATCACGCCGCCGATCGTGGTCAGCAGCACGGCCTCGATCAGGAACTGCCCGAGGATGTCCCGGCCGCGGGCGCCGAGCGCCTTGCGCAGGCCGATCTCCTTGGTCCGCTCCCTGACGCTGACCAGCATGATGTTGGACACGCCGACGCCGCCGACCAGCAGTGAGATCCCCGCGATGGCCGCCAGCACGCCGGTCAGCATGCCGAGGACCGTGCCGATCGTGCCGAGGAGCTGGGTCTGCGTGACGGCGGAGAACCTCTCCCCCGGGTAGCGGGCGTCCAGGGCGGCCACGACCCGCTGCCGCAGCGGTTCGATCTCGTCCGGTCCGGAGGCGCCGACGGCGATGCCGTTGATCCTCGGCAGCCCGATCAGCCGCTGGGCGGTGGTGACCGGCAGGTGCACCTCCTGGTCCCGCGCCACCCCGAACGTGGACCCGACGGTCTCGTAGACGCCGATCACCCGGAACCGCACCCCGGCGATCGTGACCTGGCGGCCGATCGGGTCGACGTCGCCGAACAGCTTGGCCGCGACCTCCGCGCCGAGGATCGCCACCCGCCGCCGCGTGTCCACGTCGGTCTCGGTGAGGTAGCGGCCCCGGCGCAGCGGGCGGTCGAACACGTGGGGCATGTTCTCGTCCGTCCCGGTCAGCGTCGCGAACACCTCCACGCGCCCCACCCGGACCGGCTCGCCGGAGTTCACCGCCACCGTCACCTTCGACGGGTCGCCGACCACGCGCCGCACGTACGCGACGTCCGCCAGGTCGAGGCGGCTCTGCGTGGGGGCCGCGCCCAGCCCCACCTGGCCGGGGACCACGAGGATGATGTTGCTGCCGAGCCCCGCGATCTCGCTTTCCACGGCGTTCTTGGCGCCGGTGCCGACGGCGACGAGGATCACGACCGAGAGCACGCCGATGATCACGCCGAGCATGGTCAGCATGCTGCGCAGCCGGTTGACCCGCAGCGCCTCGACCGCCAGCCGCAGCGCCTCGGCGGTCCTCACGCGTCCGCCCCCGCCGTGTCCGTGTCCGTCTCGGCTGTGTCCGTCTCGGCTGTGTCCGCCTCCGCTGTGTCCGCCTCCGTTGTGTCCGCCTCCACCCTGCCGTCGCGTACGCGGATCTGACGGCGGGCGCGGGCGGCGACCTCTACGTCGTGGGTGACGAGGACGACGGCGACGCCGCTCTCGTTGAGCCGTTCGAGCAGGCCCATCACCTCCTCGCCGTTGCGGGTGTCGAGGTTGCCGGTCGGCTCGTCGGCGAGCACCACCCGGGGGTCGCCCACCAGCGCGCGGGCGACCGCCACCCGCTGCTGCTCGCCGCCGGACATCTGGGACGGCCGGTGCGTGAGCCGGTGACCGAGCCCGACCGCCTCCAGCGCCGCCCGTGCTCGCTCCCTGCGCTCGGCCCGGGGCACGCCCCGGTAGACCAGCGGCAGCGCCACGTTGTCGAGGGCGGACGTGCGGGCCAGCAGGTGGAACGACTGGAACACGAAGCCGATCGTGCGGTTGCGCAGATCGGCCAGCCCGGCGTCGTCGAGCGTCGCCACGTCGGCTCCGTCCACCCGCAGCGTGCCCGAGCTCGGCCGGTCGAGGCAGCCGAGCAGGTGCATGAGCGTCGACTTGCCCGAGCCGGACGGTCCCACGATCGCCGCGAACTCCCCCTGCCCGATGCGCAGGTCCACCCCCCGCAGCGCGTCGACCAGCACTCCTCCGTCCAGACGGTAGGAGCGGGTGAGGCCGATCGCCTCGAACGCCGGCGCTCCCGCGCCCTCGTCGCGGCTCACGACAGGGACTGGCCGGGGCGTACGGCGTCGGCGCCCCTGACCACCACCTGCTCGCCCGCGGACACCCCGCTCAGGATCTCCACGACCGCGTCGCCCTGCGCGCCCAGCCGCACGACCCGCCGCTCCGCCCTGCCGCCGCGCACCGCCCACACGATCGTCTCCCGGCCACTCGTCACGATCGCCGACGCGGGCACGGCGGTCGCGTTCTCCGACCGTCGTACGGCCAGCCGCACGACGGCGCTCATTCCCGGCTTGGGCGCGGGGGCCGCGCCGCCGTCGTCGTAGGAGCCCCGGCCCAGTCGTAGCCGTACGGGATAGCTGACGCCGCCGGTCGCGCCCTCCTTGGGCGTGACCCCGACGCCCGTCACGGTGGCGGTGTAGGTCCCGCCGGTCACCGCGTCGAACTCGGCCTCGGCCCGCGTGCCCTCGCGGACCAGCAGCACGTCGGTCTCGTCCACGTCGGCGGACAGCGTGAGCACGGACACGTCGGTCACCGTGGCGATCGGGTCTCCGGCGGCCACCGGGACGCCGGTGGCGATCGTCCCGCCGGAACGGCCCGCGGGAGCGGCCGCCGCCGCTCCCGCCTGACCCGCCAGCCCGGCCGGCAGCTGCGAGACCAGCGCGCCGAGGCCGGCCGCGCCGCCAGCGGACGACGCGCCGCCGAGCGTGACCACCCCGCCGAAGGGCGCCCTGACGACCAGGGCGTCCACGGTCTGCTCGGCCGCGCGCACGGCCGCCCTGGTCTGGGACCTCGACGCCGCCCGCAGCGACTCCATCGACGCGCTCAGCCCGCTCAGCCCCGCACTGACCTGGCCGCTCACCTGCGACAGGCTCCGGCCGACCGAGCGGGTGAGCCCGTCGAGCACCTCGCCCAGCGCCCGGCGCTGCGCTCGCTGACGCCGCTCGGCGGCGTCGATGGCGGCCAGCAGCCGGGTCCGGGCCGTGCGGTCGCCGATCGACCTGGCGGCCTTCCTCGCCCGGGCGAAGGACCGGGCGACGTGGGCGTCGAGCGAGGCGGGCAGGCGCAAGGGCGGCAGCCGTACGCTCGCCGGGGACCCGCCCGCGCCGCCGAAGGAGACCGGGCGGGCGGCCTGCCGGTCGGCCTTCCGCGCGGCCGAAAGCTGCTGCCTGGCCTGGGGAGAGCTGATCCTGGCGAGGATCTGGCCCTTCTTCACCGTGTCGCCGTCCTGGACGTACAGGCGGGCGACCGTGCCCGGGGCGGGGGCGGTCAGCGTGGCCGTCGCACGCGCGCCCACCGTCGCCGGGGCCTCGACGACCTCGCTGACGGTGGTCCTGGTGACCGTAGCCACCTGGGTTTTCCGGGGTTCCGGCGACGAGCACCCGGCGGCGAGCAGAACGGCGAGAAGCGGGATGATCCCGCGACGGGACACCACCGGCCAATGGTAAAGCGATGGTCGACGTCCGTCCCGGAGACGCCGGTCCGGCGCGGAAACCGGTATGTCAGCCGGCGGCGCGGAACCGCCGTATGTCAGCCGGCGGCGAGGCGGCGGCTGCGCTCGCAGGCGGCCTCGATCGCGTCGAGGAACGCGGCCCGCACCTTGTGGCGCTCCAGCTCGGCGATGGCGGCGATCGTGGTCCCTCCGGGCGAGGTCACGCCCTCGCGCAGGATCACCGGGTGCTCCCCGGAGTCGCGCAGCATGATCGCGGCGCCGACGATCGACTGGGTGACCATGTCGAGAGCGGCGGCGCGCGGCATGCCCAGCAGGATGCCGGCGTCGACCATGGCCTCGACCAGGTAGAAGAAGTACGCCGGGCCGCTGCCGGACAGCGCGGTGGCGGCGTCCTGCTGCTTCTCGGGGATGCGCAGCACCTTGCCCACCGGGCTGAGCAGCGCCTCGGTGCGCTTGAGGTGCTCCTCGGAGGCGTGGGCCCCGGCCGAGATGACGCTCATGGCCTCGTCGACCAGGACGGGCGTGTTGGACATGACCCGCACGACCGCGACGCCGTCGCCGAGCCGCGCCTCCACGAACGCCGTCGTGATGCCGGCGGCCACCGAGATCACCAGCCGGTCGGCGGCCACGTGCGGGGCGATCTCGGTCAGCAGCGCGTCCATGTCCTGCGGCTTGACCGCGAGGATGATCGTCTCGGCCAGCTTGGCGGCCTCGGCGTTGCCCGCGACCCGCACGCCGTACCGCTCGCGCAGCGCCTCGGCCCGCTCGGGCCTGCGGGCCGTCGCCACGATCTCCTCGGGTCGCAGACCGGCGCGTACCAGCCCGGAGAGCAGGGCCTCGCCCATCTTGCCGGTCCCGAGAATCGCGATCATTCCTGCACCTCTTCTGGGCTCCGCCGGGATCTCCACGCAGCTTACCGACCTCGCGGGACGGAGCCGAACCCGCCGGCCGACGGTCAGGAGGTCCGGCGGCGCAGCGTGGCGGCGCCGAGCAGGAGGGCGAGCACGGCCGACCCCGCCACCACCAGCACGTCGCGCCAGAACTCGCCGCCCGGATCGGCGTCCGCGACCGCGTGCGCCATCGCCTCGATCGCGTACGACATGGGTAACACGTTGGAGATCCATTCGAGCACGGTCGCCATCTGCCCGCGCGGCACGAGGATCCCCCCGAGCAGGATCTGGGGAAGCATGACGATCGGCATGAACTGCACGGCCTGGAACTCCGTACGGGCGAACGCGCTGCACAGCAGACCGAGCGCGGTGCCGAGCAGGGCGTTGAGCAGCGCGACGAGCACCAGCGGCCACAGCGGGCCCGGCAGGTCCAGGCCCAGCCAGGTGAGGGAGACGGCCAGTGCCAGCGCCACCTGGGCGCACGCCGCCAGTCCGAACGCGAGGCCGTACCCGAGGAGGAGGTCGAGCCGGCCGAGCGGCATCGCCATGAGCCGCTCCAGCGTCCCCGACGTGCGCTCGCGCAGGGTGGCGATCGAGGTGATGAGGAACATGACCAGGAAGGGGAAGACGCACAGCAGGATCGGCGCCCAGCGGCCGAAGGCCCGCTCGTCGTCCATCACGTAGTAGAGCAGGATCATCACCAGCGTCGGCACGAGCACCATCAGCGCGACCGTGCGCCGGTCGTGGCGGAGCTGCGTCGTGATCCGCCGGGCCGTGGCGAGGGTGATCGCGACGCTGCGTCCCCTGAATCGCTCGCTCCGCTCGCTCATGCCGCCGCCCTCTCCTCGATCAGGCGCAGGAACGCCTCCTCCAGGTCCGTCGTACGCGTGTGCGCGCGCAGGCCGCCGGGGGTGTCGTCGGCGAGGATCTCCCCCTGGCGCAGCACGATCAGCCGCTCGCACCGCGCCGCCTCGTCCATGACATGGCTGGAGACCAGGATCGTGGTGCCGCCCTCGGCCAGGCGGTGGAAGAGCGTCCACAGCTCCTGCCGCAGCACGGGGTCGAGCCCGACCGTCGGCTCGTCGAGCACGAGCAGTTCCGGACGGCCGAGCAGCGCGACGGCGAGCCCGGCCCGGCCAAGCTGGCCGCCCGAGAGCGTGGACCCGAGCTGGTGGGCGGCGCCGGCGAGCCCGACCTCCGTCAGCACCCGCTCGGGGTCGTCCTTCGGGGCGCCGAGCACGGCTCCGAAGTAGCGCAGGTTCTCCAGCACGGTCAGGTCGCGGTAGACGGCCGGGCTCTGGGTGGAGTAGCCGATCCTGCGCCGCAGGCCCGCGCTTCCGGCCGGCTCGCCGAGCACGCGCACCTCGCCGCCGCCGACGACCTGGACTCCCACGATCGCCCGCATGAGCGTCGTCTTGCCGCAGCCGCTCGGTCCGAGCAGGCCGGTGACCTGTCCCCGGGGCACGTCGAAGGCGAGGCCGTGCAGGACCTCCACCCCGCCCCTGGACACCCGCAGATCCCGTACGGAGATCGCGGGATCCGATAAATTCATCATGTGATGAAATTAGCTTCCGGCGAGACGGCGCGTCAATGCACCGCCCACACCGCCTGCGTGCAGGTGCGCGGACGGCTTCGGCGGGCGCGCGAGCACCTGCATGCTGGAAAAGCGGATTGTCCGCAGGAGCGCCGCATGGGTAACTTCGCGGCCTATGACCCCGACGCTGCGTACCGAACGCCTGCTGCTGGAGCCGTACGCCCCCGAAGACGAGGAAGACTTCGTCACCCTGTTCCAGGACCGGAGAGTGTCGCAGTGGATGGGCGACGGCCCCGCCACCGAGGCGGAGTGCCGCGCCCTGTTCGGACGGATCTTCACGAAGGTCTACGCCCAGGACTCGTTCGACGTCTGGGCCGTCCGCCGGAACGGCCGCTTCGCCGGGCACGCCGAGATCAAGCCGACGGACGTGGCGGACGGCTACGAGATCATCTACGCGCTGGCCCCCGGCATGTGGGGATCGGGCCTGGGGAGAGAACTGGCCCTGGCAATCGTCGCCTACGGCTTCGACGTCCTGGGGCTCACGGAGGTGTACGCCACCGTGGCGGCGCCGAACCTTGCCTCGCTGGCCGTTCTGGACAGGATCGGCTTCGAGCACGTCCGGGACATGACCGAGGACGACGGAGGCGTCACCCGCGTGCTGACGCGCCGCCGGGACGCGCTGTGAGGGCGCGCCTCGGGGCGATGCCCCGGCCGGTGAGGACAGGTGAACCGGGGGCTCTTCACAGCCGTGTAAGGGGCATGAGAAAGCTCTGGCTCGTGGCCCTCCTGTTCCTGGCGGTCGCCTGCGGGGGGACCTCCTCCACCTCGGCCTCACCCGAACAGCCGGACGGCTCCCCCACCGGCGCCGAGGCCGGCCACGGCTCGCCCGCGGCGGCCTCGCCGTCCGGCGCTCCGAGCGGCGCTCCGGGCAGTGCTCCGGGCGGTGCTCCGGGCGGTGCTCCGGGCAGTACTCCGAGCGGCGCCCCCTCTCCGGTGACCCCGGCCGGGCCCACTCTGAACCCGCGCAAGGTGCCGTGGGAGAGTGCGACTCCCACCGGCGACGGCCGGTCCCTGGACGTGGTGTGGTGGTCGGGCGTGGAGCCCTGCAACGTGCTCGACCGCGTCGAGGTGACCGAGACGGCGCGCGAGGTCACCGTCACGCTGTACGAGGGGCAGGACCGGCGCTCGCCCGACGCCATGTGCATCGCGATCGCGGTACTCAAGAGCACGAAGGTGCAGCTCAAGGCACCCCTCGACGGCCGGAAGGTCGTGGACGGCGCCAAGTAGGCCGGACGGGCCGGCGGGGGGCGCCGCCCGCCGCGAAGCAGCGAGGACGGCACGCACGCGATCGGCGATGGCGGGAAGAAATCCGCGCGTTCCAGGGTTGAGCCTCATAGACTCAAGCTGTTTGACAGAGCCCCCACCGGGGCCCCAGTATTTGAGTCTGACCGACTCAACTTTGACTACAAGGACGTACTCATGGCACGTGCGGTAGGTATCGACCTGGGGACGACCAACTCCGTCGTCTCGATCCTCGAGGGCGGCGAGCCCACGGTCATCGCGAACGCTCAGGGCTCGCGGACCACGCCGTCCGTGGTCGCGTTCGCGAAGAACGGAGAGGTTCTCGTCGGCGAGGTCGCCAAGCGGCAGGCGGTCACGAACGTCGACAGGACCATCCGCTCGGTCAAGCGCCACATGGGCACGAACTGGTCGATCGAGATCGACGGCAAGAAGTTCACGCCCCAGCAGATCAGCGCGTTCGTCCTGCAGAAGCTCAAGCAGGACGCGGAGGCGTACCTGGGCGAGAAGATCACCGACGCGGTGATCACCGTCCCGGCGTACTTCAACGACGCCCAGCGGCAGGCCACCAAGGAGGCCGGCCAGATCGCGGGCCTCAACGTGCTGCGCATCATCAACGAGCCCACCTCCGCGGCCCTGGCCTACGGCCTGGACAAGGAGAAGGACCAGACCATCCTGGTCTTCGACCTCGGCGGCGGCACCTTCGACGTGTCCCTGCTCGACGTCGGCCAGGAGGACGGGCACGGGTTCGTCGAGGTCAAGGCCACCAGCGGTGACAACCACCTGGGCGGCGACGACTGGGACCAGCGGGTCGTCGACGAGCTGGTGACCCGTTTCAAGAACGCGCACGGCGTCGACCTGTCCAAGGACAAGATGGCCCTGCAGCGCCTGCGCGAGGCGGCCGAGAAGGCCAAGATCGAGCTGTCGGCCCAGACCGAGACCACGATCAACCTGCCCTACATCACCGCCTCCTCCGAGGGCCCGCTGCACCTGGAGGAGAAGCTGACCCGGGCGGAGTTCCAGCGGATCACCGCCGACCTGCTCGAGCGCTGCAAGGGCCCCTTCAACCAGGTCATCAAGGACGCGGGGATCAAGGTCTCCGACATCGCCCACGTGGTCATGGTCGGCGGCTCCACCCGTATGCCGGCCGTGTCCGACCTGGTCAAGGAGCTGACCGGCGGCAAGGAGCCCAACAAGGGCGTGAACCCGGACGAGGTCGTGGCCATCGGCGCCGCACTCCAGGCCGGCGTCCTCAAGGGCGAGGTCAAGGACGTCCTGCTGCTCGACGTCACCCCGCTGAGCCTCGGCATCGAGACCAAGGGCGGGATCTTCACCAAGATCATCGAGCGGAACACGACGATCCCGACCAAGCGCTCGGAGGTCTTCACCACGGCCGAGGACAACCAGCCGTCGGTGCAGATCCAGGTCTACCAGGGCGAGCGTGAGATCGCGGCGTACAACAAGAAGCTGGCCACCTTCGAGCTGACCGGCATCGCCCCGGCCCCGCGCGGGATTCCGCAGATCGAGGTCACCTTCGACATCGACGCCAACGGCATCGTGAACGTCTCGGCGAAGGACCTCGGCACGGGCAAGGAGCAGTCGATGACCATCACCGGCGGCTCGGCTCTGGGCAAGGACGACATCGAGCGCATGATGCGCGAGGCGGAGTCCTATGCCGAGGAGGACAAGCAGCGCCGCGAGGAGGCCGAGGTCCGCAACAACGCGGACGCCCTGGCCTACCAGACGGAGAAGTTCCTCCGCGAGAACGACGAGAAGGTCCCGGCCGACGTCAAGACCGAGGTCAACGACTCGCTCGCCGAGCTGAAGAAGGCGCTGGAGGGCACCGACATCCCCGCCATCCGCACCGCCGCCGAGAAGCTCGCGACCGTCAGCCAGAAGATGGGCTCGGCGATCTACGCCCAGTCCCAGGCCGGCGCCGAGGGCGCCGCGGCCGACGCGGGCGCGGAGGGCGCGCAGGCGAAGGCCGACGAGGACGTGGTCGAGGCCGAGATCGTCGACGACGAGCGGGAGGGCGGCCGCAAGTGAGCCCGCGTGAGAACGGCTCCGAGGAGGAGCCGGTGATCCGCGACAACCGCAAGATCGACCCGGAGACCGGCAAGGCCCGCGACTCCGCCGGGGACGCCGCCGAGGCGGCCCCCGGGGACGACGGGGCGGAGACGGCGACGGCGCCCGCCGGGGGGTCCGCGACGGACCTGCTCGCCGAGCGCACCGCCGACCTCCAGCGGCTCCAGGCGGAGTTCAGCAACTACCGCAAGCGGGTCGATCGCGACCGGATCGCCGTCAGGGAGCAGGCCGTCGCGAGCGTGCTCACCGAACTGCTGCCGGTGCTCGACGACATCGGTCGCGCCCGCGACCACGGCGAGCTGACCGGGGGCTTCGCGAAGGTGAGCGAATCGCTGGAGGCGGCCGTCGGCAAGCTGGGCCTGACCGCCTACGGCGCGAAGGGCGACCCCTTCGACCCGACCGTGCACGAGGCCCTGCTGCACAGCTATTCGGCGGAGGTGACCGAGCCGACGTGCGTCGAGATCCTCCAGCCCGGCTACCGGGTCAACGACCGGATCCTGCGGGCCGCCCGCGTGGCCGTCGCCGAGCCGAGCGAGGAGACGGCGCCGGAGGAGACGGCGGCCGGCTCCGGCGAGTCCGGCGGGACGGACGAGAACTGAAACCGCGGAGTCTCTCCCGATCGGCGAAGATCGGGAGAGACCCGCGAGGGCGCCCGCGGCGACAGCCGCGGGATCGCCCGCGGGAACACTGATTGACTCCCCCTTTCGTGCGAAGGAAGCGATAGATGAGCACCAAGGACTACTTGGAAAAGGACTACTACGCCGTCCTTGGTGTGCCCAAGACCGCGAGCGCCGAGGAGATCAAGAAGGCGTACCGCAAGCTCGCCCGGCAGTACCACCCCGACGCCAACCCGGGGAACAAGGAGACCGAGGAGAAGTTCAAGGAGGTCTCCGAGGCGTACGACGTGCTGTCCGACGTCAAGCGGCGCAAGGAGTACGACGAGGCGCGCACCCTGTTCGGGTCGGGTGTGGGCGGCTTCGCGGGGGCGGGCGGCCCGCGCGGCGCCGGCGGCGGTTTCAATTTCGACCTCGGCGACCTGTTCGGCGGCTCGGGGTCGGGCGAGCGGATCGGGGACCTGTTCGGGGGGCTGTTCAACCGGGGCGGCGCGGGCACGGGCACGGGCACGCGCACGACCAGTGCCCGGCCCCGGCGCGGCCAGGACGTCGAATCGGAGGTGACGCTCGCCTTCGGCGAGGCGGTCGACGGCACGACCGTGTCACTCCGGCTCACCAGTTCGGCCGCCTGCACCGCCTGCGGCGGCACGGGGGCCAAGGCAGGCACCACGCCACGGGTCTGCCCGACCTGCGAGGGAACCGGGGCGGCCAGCCGCAACCTCGGCAACTTCGCCTTCTCGGAGCCGTGCCGCGACTGCCGCGGCCGGGGCCTGGTGGTCGACGACCCCTGCCCCGTCTGCGACGGCAGCGGGCGCGGCAAGAGCACCCGTACGATCCAGGCCCGCATCCCGGCCGGGGTCGGCGACGGCCAGCGCATCAGGATCAAGGGCAAGGGCGCGCCCGGTGAAAACGGCGGCCCGGCCGGCGACCTCTACGTGCTGGTCCACGTCAAGCCGCACCCCGTGTTCGGGCGCAGCGGGGAGAACCTGACCGTCACGGTCCCCGTCACCTTCCCCGAGGCCGCGCTCGGCGCCGAGATCAAGGTGCCGACTCTCCGGGGGATGCCGGTGACCCTGCGCATTCCCGAGGGGACGCCCAACGGGCGGACGTTCCGGGTGCGCGGCAGGGGGGCCTCCCGCAAGGACGGCACGAAGGGCGACCTGCTGGTCACCGTGCAGGTCGCGGTGCCCCAGAACCTCGACGACAAGGCCCGCGCGGCCCTCGAGGAGTTCAGGAACGCCACGGAGGGCCCGGACCTTCGCGAAGAGCTGATCAAGCAGGCCAGAAGCGAGTGAGCCGATGGATGCCAGGTTTTTCGACATCTCCGACGACACCCCCGTTTATGTGATCTCCGTAGCCGCCCAGCTGTCCGGGCTGCACCCGCAGACGTTGCGGCAGTACGACCGGCTCGGCCTCGTCAGCCCCGGTCGTACGGCCGGGCGGGGGCGGCTGTACTCGACAAGGGACATCGTGCTCCTGCGCGAGGTCCAGCGGCTCTCCCAGGAGCACGGCATCAACCTCGCCGGCATCAAGCGCATTCTCGAACTCGAAACCGAGAACATGCGCCTGCGCGAGGAGGTCACCCGGCTCAGGGGTGAGCTCACGATGTTGCGGGCACTGGTCCGCTACGAACTGCCACCTGCCTGACCGGCGAAACGAGGCATTCACATATGGACTACAAGCTCACCCAGAAGAGCCAGGAGGCCCTGTCCGCGGCCGTCCGGCGCGCCGCGGCGGACGGCAACCCCGAGGTCGCGCCCGCGCACCTGCTGACGACCCTGCTGGCACAGAACGGCGGCATCGCCGGGTCGCTGCTGCAGGCCGTCGGGGCGGACCCCCGGCGGCTGCGCGCCCAGGCCGAGGAGCTGCTCGAGCGGCTGCCCAAGGCGCAGGGCTCCACCGTGAGCGCGCCGTCCAGCTCGCGCCAGCTGCTGACCGTCCTCAACACCGCCGCACAGCGGGCCAAGCAGCTCGAGGACGAGTACGTCTCGACCGAGCACCTGCTGGTCGGGCTCGCCGCCGACGGCGGGCAGGTCGCCGACCTGCTGAAGGCCGCGGGCGCCACTCCCGACGCGCTGCTCGAGGCGTTCGAGAAGGTCCGCGGGCACGCCAGGGTGACCAGCGAGACCCCCGAAGACACCTACCAGGCGCTGGAGAAGTACGGCGTCGACCTCACCGAGCGGGCGCGGTCCGGCAAGCTCGACCCGGTGATCGGCCGCGACAGTGAGATCCGCCGGGTCATCCAGGTGCTGTCGCGCCGCACCAAGAACAACCCCGTGCTGATCGGCGAGCCCGGTGTCGGCAAGACCGCCGTCGTCGAGGGCCTCGCCCAGCGGATCGTCGCCGGCGACGTGCCCGAGAGCCTGCGCAACAAGCGCCTGGTCGCGCTCGACCTCGGCGCGATGGTCGCGGGTGCGAAGTATCGCGGCGAGTTCGAGGAACGCCTCAAGGCCGTGCTCACCGAGATCAAGGAGAGCAACGGCCAGATCGTGACGTTCATCGACGAGCTGCACACGATGGTGGGCGCGGGCGCCGCCGAGGGCGCGATGGACGCCGGCAACATGCTCAAGCCCATGCTGGCCCGCGGTGAGCTGCGCATGATCGGCGCCACCACGCTCGACGAGTACCGCGAGCGCATCGAGAAGGACCCGGCCCTGGAGCGGCGGTTCCAGCAGGTCTACGTGGGCGAGCCGACGGTCGAGGACACGATCGCGATCCTGCGCGGGCTCAAGGGCCGCTACGAGGCGCACCACCAGGTGCAGATCTCCGACAGCGCACTGGTCGCCGCCGCCACGCTCTCCGACCGGTACATCACGGCGCGGTTCCTCCCCGACAAGGCGATCGACCTCGTGGACGAGTCCATGTCGCGGCTGCGCATGGAGATCGACTCGCGGCCGGTGGAGATCGACCAGCTCCAGCGGAGCGTGGACCGCCTCAAGATGGAGGAGCTCGCGCTCGCCAAGGAGACCGACGAGGCCAGCCGCCAGCGCCTGGAGAAGCTCCGCGAGGAGCTGGCCAACCGGCAGGAGGACCTCAACGCCCTGGTCAGCCGGTGGGAGCGGGAGAAGGCCGGTCTCAACAAGGTCGGCGAGCTGAAAAAGCAGCTCGACGAGGCGCGCGGCGCGGCCGAGCGGGCCCAGCGCGACGGCGACTTCGAGGCCGCGTCCCGGCTCATGTACGGCGACGTCCCCCGCCTGGAGAAGGAGCTCGCGGAGGCGACCAAGGCCGCCGAGACGGCGGAGGCCGAGGCCGAGCCCATGGTGAAGGAGGAGGTGGGCCCCGACGACATCGCCGAGGTCATCTCCTCGTGGACCGGCATTCCCGCGGGACGGCTGCTCGAGGGCGAGACCGCCAAGCTGCTGCGGATGGAGGACGAGCTGGGCAGGCGCCTGATCGGCCAGAGCGAGGCGGTCCAGGCCGTCTCCGACGCCGTACGGCGGGCGCGGGCCGGCATCGCCGACCCCGACCGGCCCACCGGCTCGTTCCTGTTCCTCGGCCCGACCGGCGTCGGCAAGACCGAGCTGGCCAAGGCGCTCGCCGAGTTCCTGTTCGACGACGAGCGGGCGATGACCCGCATCGACATGAGCGAGTACAGCGAGAAGCACAGCGTGGCCCGCCTGGTCGGCGCGCCGCCCGGATACGTCGGCTACGAGGAGGGCGGCCAGCTCACCGAGGCCGTGCGGCGCAGGCCCTACACCGTGGTGCTGCTCGACGAGATCGAGAAGGCCCACCCGGAGGTCTTCGACATCCTGCTCCAGGTGCTCGACGACGGCCGGCTCACCGACGGGCAGGGCCGGACGGTCGACTTCCGCAACACGATCCTGATCCTCACCTCGAACATCGGCTCGCAGTTCCTCGTGGATCCCACGATGGAGAACCAGGCCAAGCGCGACGCCGTGATGAACGCGGTGCGGGCCTCGTTCAAGCCCGAGTTCCTCAACCGGCTCGACGACATCATCGTGTTCGACGCGCTGGGCACCGAGGAGCTGTCGCAGATCGTGGACCTGCAGGTCACCCGGCTCGCCCGGCGCCTGTCCGACCGGCGGCTCACGCTGACCGTCACCCCCGCGGCCCGCGACTGGCTCGCGCTCACCGGCTACGACCCGTTGTACGGTGCGCGCCCGCTGCGCCGCCTGATCCAGTCGGCGATCGGCGACCGGCTCGCCAAGGAGCTGCTGTCGGGGACCATCCGGGACGGTGACGAGGTAATCGTCGACTTTGACGAGGCAGGCGACACGCTGACGATCCGGGCCGTTCGGTAAGGTCTTTCCCACCATTGGGGCAAGCGCGCCCCGCCCTTCCCCCTCGCTGCTACGTTCGGCGTTCGTCGGACTACCGTACGCGATCAGGGGGACGTGGATGTCCAGGACATCACGAAGTATTCGAGGGCGGTGCGTCGCGCTTGCGGCGGTCACGGCCGGAGTGAGCTGGCTGACCGGGGGCGCGGCGATGGCGAAGGACGGCGCGCTGGCCGACGCCTGCCGGACTCAGAGCGGCGACGTCACAGGCCGCGACGTCACAGGCCGCGGCGTCATGGACCGTGACGTCCCGGGCCGCGACGCCACGGGCGGGCTGACCACCCTCGCTCCGGCGGCGGGCGTGCTGAGCATCGCCGACGCGGCCGGAGCGGCCGCCGGTCAGGGACGCAACTCCCTGCCTACCGCCCCCGCCACGACCACGCGGTCCGTCCCGGCGGCGCTGCCGGCCGTGCCCGGCCCCCGCACCCTGCCGGCCGTGCCGGGTCCCCGTACGCTGCCGGGTGCGATGACCGGCGCGGCTCCCGCCGCGGCCAAGGCCGCACCCGCCGTCCCCGCGGCGGACGCCAAGACCCTGTTCCCGGCCAGGAGCACCGTGCCCCTCCTCGCCGTCGCCCCGGCCAAGCCGAGCGCCGCGAACGCCTGCGCTCCCCAGGCGCTGCGAACCGCGCCGGCCGCACATGAGCGGGAGCACCCCGCCACGCAGGGGCACCCGAAGAAGGGCCACCGGAATCCGAAGCCGGAGGGCGAACCGGCGGGCGCCCCGTCCCGCGACGACGCGGCCCGCGGCACGCTGCCCCATAATCCGGGGGCACAGAACCCGGGGGCGCAGAACCCGGGGGCGCAGAACACCTCACCGCGCAGGCCGGAGGCACGCAAGCCGGGAGCGCAGAAGCCGGATGCGCAGAACCAGGGCACGCAGGGCACTCTGACGCCCGAGGGCGTCTCCAACAGCAACAGTTCGCAGAGCGCCGCCTCGGGCCAGGAGCAGAGCACGCGGACCTTCCCGGCGCGGGACCGCCGCCACCGCAAGGGGCACCATCCCCACAAGCCGGGGCTCGTGCCGCCGGCGCAGGCCACGAACCAGGCGGGTCAGGCCGGCCGGCCGGCGACCGGCACGCGCAACGCCTCCCTGCCGGAGGGCGAGCGCAAGAAGGGGGCCAAGGACAGGCGTCAACGGCACGACGGCGTACGGGGGACCGCTCCGGTCGTGCGGCCCGACGCCGCCGACGGCCGGCACGTG
The DNA here is from genome assembly GCF_039649665.1 of Microbispora sp. ZYX-F-249. Taxonomy (NCBI): domain Bacteria; kingdom Bacillati; phylum Actinomycetota; class Actinomycetes; order Streptosporangiales; family Streptosporangiaceae; genus Microbispora; species Microbispora maris. The sequence continues at coordinate 319,237 of NZ_JBDJAW010000004.1, forward strand.
CCGCGGATGCAGCCGCGCGAGTACCCCAAGGCGGCCGCGCGCGGGCAGAACGGCGACATCACCGCACCGGCCGCCCTCACCAAGGCGACGGGCACGCGCGCGGTGACCGACCTGGCCACCGCGACCGGCAAGAAACTCCTGCCCTAACCCGCCGTACGTCCCGGGCGGGACGGGCGAAGACGGCGGCCTGCGGCCCGGGTTCGACGGCCGGGCCGTCGCCCCGCCCCCACCCGGCTTCACCCCGGCACCGACCCGCCGGAACACCGAAGACAGCGAGACCCGAGACAGCGAGACTCCAAGGGGCCGTGGTTCACGGCCCCTTTCGCATGGGCTCGAGAGGCTCAGCGAGAGACGTCGAGGAGAGCGTCGAGGTCGTCCTCGGGCAGGCCGAGGTCGACCCGGATGCGGTAGCGGGTGCGCAGCAGGGAGTCGCGGATGCCCGCTCCCGCACCCCCGCAGGCCCGGATCCCGTCGGTGGCCCACTCGTGCGCCGCGTCGAGGTCGCCGTACGCCACGAGCGTCTCGGCCACGGTCAGCGCGGTGGCCGGGCTGCAGCCGTCCGCCCGGATCGCGGTGATCACGGCCCTGGCCTCTTCGGGCCGTTCGAGTTCGAACAGCGTGTCCGCGATCCCGGCACGCGGGTCCACCGGCACCTCCCCGCCGTCCTCCATCGCGCTCTGGTAGCGGTCGAGGGCGGTGGCGGGCTGACCGGCCTGGCGCCACTCCTCCGCGGCGAGCACGAGGATCGCCGCTCTCGACATCTCTCCGGACTCGTACCCCTGGGCCAGCGCGTCGAGGCGGCGGGCGAGGGCACCGTGGTCATCGAGCAGCAGGGCCTGTTCGAGCAGTCGGTCCACCTGCTCATTTGTCACATGTGCCACAGTCCCGAGGCTACCGATCCCGGCCTGTTTTCGCAGGACAACATCAGGCATTGCCGAAGCAACAATTCGTACACGTTTGGCTACTATGCGCTTTTCTCGGCAGATAGTCGGGCATATTGCACCCTGCCTGTGCCAATCGAAGCTCGGCGAGGAGCGCTACAGCATGTCCAAGCGGGTGATACTGACTCTCGCCTCCACGACGGTGCTCGCCGCCGTGGTCCCGGGTTTCGCCGGCTTCGTCACGGCGCAGTACGAGGCGCTCGACCAGGCCCGCGCCGAACTCGCCCGGCTGCAGGCGAAGCTGCAGATCATGGAACTCAGAATGGAGCCCGCGGCGGCGCTGGGGTGCCGTACCGGCGAGACGGAGAAGGAACAAGCGACCCGGACGGACGAGGACGACCCTCGGGAGCTGACCATACCGCCGCGCACTCACACCAGGTCGTGGCAGAACACCGCCTATGTGCAGGGCGGCTCGCCGGGACTGTGGCCCGCGATCGACGTCCCCCGCGGCGCAGCCGGCCCTCAGGCGCCCGCCGGGCCGAGCCCTCAACGCGAGTGAGTCCCCGAGCCGGACGACCCGCCCGCGCGGCGTCACCCGCGCCGTGAGACGGCGGAGGCGAGCTGGCGGGACAGGTATCCGCGGACCAGTTGCTTGGCTTCGGCCACGATCTCCGGGTCGCCGTTCGGGTCGTGCCGGAAGGCGAGCTTCAGCACCGCGTCCCCCGCCTCGACCGCGATGGGAATGGCACGGTCCAATTCCTCGCTGTCCGCCAGTCCGAATTCGGCGAGGAGAAGCGCGCGGAGCCGCCCGGCGATCACGGTGTTGTTGTCGGCCACGGAGTCGAGGAGACCGAGATCGAAGACCTCGCCGAAGTGCAGCGAGCGGAATCCGGGCACGCTGCGGTGCATCTCGACGTATTCGTCGATGACGGCGTCGACGGCGTCCCACCAGCCGGTGTAGTCCTCGACCATGAAACGACGCCCGACCCGCGCCACGAACACCTCGACGTTGCGCCGGGTCAGGGCCTGGCTGAGCGCCCGCTTGTCCGGGAAGAACTGGTAGACCGAGCCGATCGCCACCCCGGCCCGCTCGGCCACCCTGGTGGTCGTCAGCGCGTCGTACCCGCCCTCGTCGAGCAACTCGGCGCAGGCGTCGAGCATCCGCTCCACACGGCGGGCACTGCGACGCTGCGAAGGACGCCGCCGCAGCGGCTCATCGGGATGCGACGAGCGCGGCGACATCCCCTCACCACCCCCACGGCTCCGTTGCTCGACGAGGTCACAGTGCTCGGCGACACGGCGCTCGACACAGGGCTCGTCACAGGGCTCGACGGCGACGGCGGGACCGCCTGCTTCCCTCACGTACCGGCTGGACACTCACCCATCTTGCCTGTTTCACGCGCGATGGTCAGCGCTAATCGGCCAGTCGTCTGATATGCGGCAAGAATCCGGTGGTTTCTTTCGCCGTCAGGAGTCGGCGGGCGCCGCCGACAGGCCGGTGCAGCCGCGCAGCGCGCGGTAGGAGCCGAGCGCCTGCTGCTTGGCGCCGCCCGTCGCGGGAATCGGCACGCCGCCGTTGATCCGGGCGGGGGTCCACTGGTCCTTGAGCACCTTCCTGCCGTTGATCGTCAGGGTGAGCACACCGGTCGCCCCGGTGTCCGGGCCCCAGTTGTAGAAGGCGAAGTTGCCGAGGCCGTAGTGCACGTACGCCTGGCCGGAGTAGCCGCCACCCAGCAGGATGTGCGCGTGGCTGCCGACGATCACGTCGGCCCCCGCGGCCACGAGCTTGTCCGCCAGGCTCCGCTGCACCGGCGTCGGGCACTTGACCAGCTCCGTGCCCCAGTGCAGGAACACGATGACGGTGTCGGAGTTCTTGCGGGCCTGCCGTACGGCCCGGATGAGGCGGGGCTCGTTCTTGGCGGAGGCGAGCCCGCCCTTGTCGCCGGCGGCGGTCCAGGACTGGATGAACTGCGAGTCGAGCACCTGGGTGGCGCCGATGATCGACACCCGGTTGCCGTTGACCGTCCTGCGGTAGGGCCGGTATGCCTCGGTCTCGTTCGCGCCGATGCCGACGACGGGGAACTTCGAGGACTTGATCGCCTTGAGCGTGTCGGCCAGGCCGCTCTCCATGTAGTCCATGCCGTGGTTGTTGGCCATCGTGACGACGTCCACCCCGGCGGCCTTGAGCGCGGTGAACGCCGTGGCCGGGGCGCGGAAGGTGAACTGCTTGCCCGGCGCGGGCGTGCCGGCGGTGGTGATGGCCGTCTCGAGGTTGAGCGCCGTGAGATTGGACCTGCGCAGGACGGCGGCGATCGGGCCGAGCGCCGTACGCGGGTCGGCGTTGAGCCGGTTGCGCAGGACACCCTCGAAGTGCACGTCGCCCGCGAAGGAGATGGTGAAGGGGCGCCGCTGCGGCGGCTTGGGGGACGGCGCGGAGGTCTTCGTCTCCGGTTGCGACGCTTCGGGGACGGGCTCGCTCTCGGCCGGGCTGCATCCCGCGACGAGAAGGGGAGCCGCGAGGAGGGCGAGCAGGGACAGGGCGAGGGGCTGACGTCTCACGGCACCTGAGCATGCCATCTCCCGCCGACATCCGGGGAGCCCATGGGAGATCGTGGGACAAGTAACTGGGATACTTCCTTTACTTGAATCATTCAACTTTGCTGCTAGCGTGGGGGCTGTGGACGACGCCGGGCGCCTTCGCCAGGCCGGACTACGGGTGACCGCGGCCCGGCTGGCGATCATGCAGACCGTGAGCGATGGCGACCACCTCGACGTGGACGCCATCCATCGCGGTGTGTGCGCACGAGTCGGGCAGGTGTCCCTGCAAGCCGTCTACGACTCGCTGAACGCGTTGCAGCGCGGCGGACTGCTCCGCCGCATCGAGCCCGCGGGCAGCCCGACGCGGTACGAGGCGCGGGTGGGCGACAACCACCACCACCTCGTCTGCCGCCACTGCGGACGAGTCAGGGACGTCGACTGCGCGGTGGGGCACGCGCCGTGCCTGGAGCCGGCGTCGGACGCCGGTTACCTGGTGGACGAGGCGGACGTCATCTACTGGGGGCTGTGCCCGCCGTGCCGGGCCGAGGCCGGTGACGCCCGGCCCGACTCCGCTCACGTCTGAGCTCTCGTGTCACTGCTCTCCGTCGCCGTAGTGACCGCAGCGGGAGTGCCCGATCTCGAAGCGCCCGATCTCGAATGACCCCGATAGACCGACCCCGGAGGACAGCCCCATGACCGACAGGCCCATCACCACCGATGACGCCGGGATCCCGGCCCCCAGTGACGAGTTCTCGCTGTCCGTCGGCCCCAACGGCCCTCTGCTGCTGCAGGACCACTACCTGATCCAGAAGATGGCCCACTTCAACCGGGAGCGGGTTCCCGAGCGCGTGGTGCACGCCAAGGGCGGCGGCGCGTACGGCGTGCTGCAGATCACCGAGGACGTCAGCCAGTACACCAAGGCCACGCTGTTCCAGAAGGGCAAGGAGACCGAGCTGCTCCTGCGGTTCTCCACGGTGGCCGGCGAGCTGGGCAGCGCCGACACGGCGCGCGACCCCCGCGGCTTCGCGCTCAAGTTCTACACGGAGGACGGCAACTACGACATCGTCGGCAACAACACGCCGATCTTCTTCATCCGCGACCCCTCGAAGTTCTCCGACTTCATCCACACGCAGAAGCGCCGCGCCGACAACCACCTGCACGACCACAACATGCAGTGGGACTTCTGGACGCTGTCGCCCGAGTCGGCCCACCAGGTGTCGTTCCTCATGACCGACCGGGGCACACCGCGCACCTGGCGGCACATGCACGGCTTCGGCTCGCACACCTTCCTCTGGTACAACGCCGCCGGCGAGAAGTTCTGGGTCAAGTACCACTTCAAGACCGAGCAGGGCATCGAGAACTTCACCGACGCCGAGGCCAAGGCGCTCACGGCGGAGGACCCGGACTTCCACATCCGCGACCTCTACACGGCGATCAAGAACGGCGACCACCCGGCGTGGAAGGTCAACGTGCAGATCATGCCGTTCGAGGACGCTGCGGACTACCGGTTCAACCCGTTCGACCTGACCAAGGTCTGGCCGCACTCCGACTACCCAGAGATCACAATCGGCCGGTTCGTGCTGAACCGCAACCCGGAGAACTACTTCGCGGAGATCGAGCAGTCCGCTTTCGAACCCGCCAACCTGGTGCCGGGCATCGCCGCGTCCCCGGACAAGATGCTCCAGGGCCGGCTGTTCTCCTACCCGGACACCCACCGCTACCGCATCGGCGCCAACTACCTGCAGCTCCCGGTGAACCGTCCCAAGTCGCCCGTCCACAGCTACAACAAGGACGGCGCGATGGCGTTCGCCAACCCGGGCGACCCGCTGTACGCGCCGAACTCCGCCGGCGGCCCGGCCGCCGACCCCTCGCTCTATCAGGGTGAGAACTACCAGGTGGCCGGTGAGATCATCCGGAGCGCCTACGTCAGGCACCGCGAGGACGACGACTTCGTCCAGCCGCGCGCGCTGTGGGAGAACGTGCTCTCGGACGTCGACCGCGACCACATGGTGGGCAACATCGTCGGTCACGCCTCGGCTCCCGAGGTCACCGCCGACATGAAGAAGCGCGTGGTCGAATACTGGACCAACGTCCACAAGGACCTCGGGCAGCGCGTCGCCCAGGGGCTCGGCGTCGCCTGACCCCCTTCCCCTCGCGTACGGCTCGCGCCTTTCCCGGTGCGGGCCGTACGCGCGTATTCGACCCTCGCCTGCTTCCGCATGGCCTGTCCAGACCCGGGCGACGCGAAAAGAGATTGAGCGCAACCACCACTTCCCATTGATGGAAATGGCGATCGGGGATCGTGATCTTCTGTCCTGGCCGTACCTCAAGGGATGAGCCGGTCTCGCCGCAGGAGGCCATCGCCCTCAACCCTTGCCTCAATCGGTGTCGTCGTCAGCACCGTCATCCGCTGGGCGGTAGGCGCTCTCAGTGCGAAGAAGGGCCTGGCCGCCCCGGTGATCGGCCAGGCCGAGGACTAGAGGTCGAACTCGCCGTCCTTGACGCCGCCGATGAATGCGTCCCATTCGGCGGGAGTGAAGACGAGAGCGGGACCATCCTGGTTTTTGCTGTCACGCACTCCCACATGGCCGTCGGCCAGTACCGCTACTTCCACACAAGCGCAGTTGTTGGCGCTCCGGCTGCTCTTCCACCAGGCGGCGCCGGACAGGTCGATCGAGTTCATGGACAATGTCTCTCCCCCCGGAAATCATTCGCGCGGGTCTCCGGGGCGGTCTAAAGCTGGCGGCTATCGCCAGTGGCGGACAGTTTTCTCCAAGAACCGGCGGGATTCGTCCACGTCGAGGGCCTTCGTCTCCAGGTAGTCGAATGCCACCTCGTACCGGTAGACGATGGCCTCGTCCTCGACGAGACGCCCGCCCAGGAGGGCTTCCAAATACACCACGTCGTGGAACTCCGGCAACTTGAGGTGGCAGAACGCCCCGGTGTTGATCGGGTGGTCCGCGTCGAGCGGAAGGATCCGCAACTCGACGTTCGGCAGTTCCGACACCTCGACCAGCCGCCTGAGCTGTTCCCGCATCACCTCGTGGTCACCGAACCGGCGCAGCAGGACCGACTCCTCCAGGACGGCCGAGATGGCCAGCGGGCTCTCCGCCCTGAGGACCGCCTGCTGACGCGCCATCCGGACCTCGATCCGGCTGCGGACGTTGCCCGGCGCCTCAAGGGTGCTCCGCTGTCCGCTCTCCATCATGGCTCGGACGTAGGCCTCTGTCTGAAACAGGCCCGGCACCACCTGGGGTTCCCAGTCGCGTGCCGTCGTGGCTTCGGCCTCCAGGCCAAGGAACGTCGTGTATTCCTTGGGCAGGGAGTCGCGGTAATCCTCCCACCAGCCCTTCCGGGTCGCGTCCCGGTGCAGGGCGAGAAGCTCTTGGCGTTGGCCGGAATCTACCATGTAGATCACGAGTAGCGCTTCAACGTCCGAGGTTCTTGGCGAGGTCCGCGCCGTCTCTATTCTGCTGATCTTCGCTGCCGACCAGCCGAGCCGGGCGGCGACCTGGTCGCCCGTCAGATCGGCGCGCTCCCGCAACCGGCGCAGTTCCTGCCCCAGCCGCCGTCGGCGGACGGTGGGACTGCCGTGCTCGGGCATCCCCTGCCGACCTCCTTCGTCCGGTAAGTCCGGTAAGTCCGGTAAGTCCGGTGTTCCGGTGTTCCGGTGGACGCACGAATGGTGGCGCGCCCCGGCGGATCGGGCGCACGGGTGAGGGGCGCCCTGTCCGAAGATTACAACGCCCGCTCGTGCAAGTTGCACCGTGATTTGCGGCGCATCCGCACAAGATTCTTGCGGAATTCTTTTCGCCAAGTATTGCAGGGGAATGCGTCCTGAGTCACGATCGATACGGGAAGGGTCTTCCGGATTGTGGGGGCGCCGGCGATCGCCGGCGAAATACTCCGAGACCCGATTCCCCATCCGGGGCACGCGCCCGGCGAGGGGCGCCGGCCGCTTCGGATGCGCGTGACAACGGGAGGCATCCGGGCCAGTGGGATTTCGACATCCGGCCGGCGTCGCCGGCGCTCGCGTCTGCTGAACAGCGATCACACGATGGGCCGTTCCCGCCAGGGGACCGCGCCCTCCGTACGACGAATTCGGAGAAACGACGAGATCTCCACTTGGCACCCGTCCGGAAGGAGGGCTCCCATGAATCCCCCCGGTGCCGCCTGGTTATCGCTGCTCAGAAGCCGGATGACGATGGCCGACCTGGCCCTGTGCGCCGACCAGGACAGGTGGGCACGCGAACTGAGGTGGACCGTCAGCCGCACCGGTTTCGGCGCCCGGCACTACCGCGACCCCCGCTTCGACCTCGTACGCGAACTGGAGGAGGTCGGCCGCCTCTTCACCGTCTGACGCTCCACACGAAGCCCGCAAATGCGCCATAGGTCCCGGGGTGGTTCGCATCTTCGAGTGCGACACCCCACCGGCTGGACAGCCCTCGGATCACCGTGACCGCGTACGACGGAGCGGGACACGTCGCGGGCCGGGAGAAGGGCGTGCGTCTCACGGACCTGACGGCACCCGGCCGAGGATCCCGTACGAGCTGATCGTGACCGGTTAGGCTTGCGCGGGTGACGACCGCGCTCATCCACGAACGACTGCAGTCTCAGCTCGCCTTCCACATGGAGATCGACAAGCTGAAGCGCGTCATCCGCCGGAACTCGCTGATCGACGGCTCGCGCCGGGAGAACGACGCGGAGCACTCCTGGCATCTGGCCATGATGGCGATGACCCTGGCGGAGCACGCGCCTCCGGGCACCGACATGACCAAAGTGGTCGCGATGCTGCTCGTCCACGACATCGTGGAGATCGACGCCGGCGACACCTTCATCTACGACCAGGCCGCCGTCGAGGGGCAGGCCGCCCTCGAACGCGCGGCGGCCGACCGCATCTTCGGGCTGCTCCCGGAGGACCAGGGGACGCGGCTGCGGACGCTGTGGGACGAGTTCGAGGAGCGGCGCACACCGGAGGCGAGGTTCGCCAGGGCGCTCGACCGGCTCGCTCCGATCATCGCGAACCACCACAACGAGGGGGGCACCTGGTCACTGTTCAAGGTGACGGCCGCCCAGGTCATGGAGAAGGTGCGGCTCATCGAGGAGGGGTCGCCCACGCTCGGCGAATACGCCGCGGGGCTGGTCGCCACCTCTGTCGCCCGGGGTCACCTGGCGCCCTGACTCGGGCGACCGGTGCCCGCACTCGCACCAGAAACTCGTACATACCGTCTCATGCCTGTCCATGTTCACACCTGTGACGCGGGGGTACGTGATCCCGTGTTAGGGGGCGAACATGGAAGAGACGACCAGGCCGCGACGTGCGGGCAAGACGGCACGGAGGGTCCCTTCGGCGGAGCTCCTCGACGGGCTCGAGCGGGCCACCGCGCTCGACCGGCCGATCGCCGTCATCTCGAAGAAGGTCCGCCGCAGGCTCGGCCCCGGCAGGCTCCGGGACGTCCTGCACGGCGTGCCCATGGGACACCCGCTGCATCCGGCGCTCGCCGTGACGACCTTCGGCTGCCTGCTGTCGGCCAGCGTGGTGGACATGACCAAGACCGGCCCACGCGCGGCGCGGACGCTGATCCTCGCGGGACTGGCCAGCGCCGTCCCCACGGTGGCGGCGGGGCTCACCGACTGGTCCACGCTCCACCGGGAGCAGCAGCGGGTGGGTTTCGTGCACGCGATGACCAACGCCACGGCGGCGCTCTGTTACGCCGGCTCTCTGCTCTTACGGATGACGGGACGCGAGCGGGCCGGGCGCACCCTGGGGTACGCGGGCCTCGCGGCGGCCTCGGCGGGGGCGCACCTCGGCAGCCACATGTCCTACCGCCAGGCGGCCGGGGCCAACCACGCGGAGTCGGTCAGTCACCTGGTGCCGCTCGGCTGGCACGACCTGTGCTCGCTCAAGGACTTGCCCAACGGACGGCCGGTCCGGCGGCGGCTCGGCTACATCGACCTGTTCGTGCTGCGTCTGGGCGACGACGTGAGCGTGCTCGCGGACAACTGCTCCCACCTCGCCGGCCCCCTCCACCAGGGCCGGGTCGCGATGGAGGAGGGCGAGGCCTGCATCGTCTGCCCGTGGCACGGCAGCGCCTTCCGCATCTCCGACGGCCGGGTCATGCACGGTCCCGCGACGTCGCGGCAGCCCGCGTTCCAGACCCGGCTGCGGCAGGACGGCGTCATCCAGGTCCGTCCCGCGGAGTGACCCCGCACCCGCCGGCCGCACCGTGCCCGGACCGGCTCAGCCGGTGTCCGGGCCGCGGTCGTCGGCGGGATGTTCCACCAGCGCCAGGACGCGGTTGGACATGAACCTCGCGGTGCGGACGGGAGTGCCCGCCCGCGTGACCTCGCTGACCTCGACCACTCCGCGGCCCGTCGTGATCTCGATCCGGCGGCCCGCCCTGGTCGCGATCACCTCGTAGGTGCGCGGGGTTCCCCCCGCGTCGATGACGATCTCCACCCGGTCGCCCTTCATAAGGGCAGACATACCCTTTCAGGACACCAGCTTCACTATCGCCACGACACCGACGACGACAATGAATCCCCGCAGCAAGGGCGCGGGCAACCGGCGTCCCACCCGGGCGCCGAGGAATCCGCCGACGGCCGAGCCGAGCGCGACCATCAGCACGGCGGCCCAGTCCACCGGCGCGATGAACGCGAACAGCACCGCCGCGGTGCCGTTGACCAGCAGCGACAGCAGGTTCTTGGCCGCGTTCACCCGTTGCAGGTCCTCGTCGAGGAAGCTGCCGAGCAGGCCGATCAGCACGATGCCCTGGGCGGCGCCGAAGTAGCCGCCGTACATGCCGGCGCCGAGGACGCCCAGCCACAGCCACGGCCCGCCGTGGGGATGCGGCCTGCGCCGTACGGCGAGCCACTCGTTGATCCTCGGCTGGAACACCACGAGAAGACAGGCGACCGCGATGAGCACCGGGACGATGACCTTGAACGCCTCCGCGGGCAGCCACAACAGGAGCAGGCCGCCGGCGAACGAACCGATAACCGACGCGACGCCGAGCCGCAGCAGCCGCTCGCGCTGGCCCTTGAGCTCGGCGCGGTAGCCGAGCACCCCGGTCACGCCGCCGGGGACGAGCCCGACGTTGTTGGACACGTTCGCGACGATCGGCGGGAAGCCCACGGCCAGCATCGTGGGGAACGTGATGAGCGATCCCGATCCCACGACGGCGTTGATGGCCCCGGCCCCGACACCGGCCGCGAAGACCGCGGCCGCCTCCCACGGCGTCACTCGCACTACTCCCTCGTACGGCTATCCGCCAAGGGTAGGCGGCGGGTTCCGCGAGGAGGTCAGAGGGGACGGGCGTACCAGCGGCCCTCCTGACCGCGGTCGAGGTGCAGCCGCACGCCGAACGTCGCGGACAGGTTGTCCGGCGTCATCACCGAGTCGATGGGCCCCTGCGCGACCACCGAGCCGTGCCGCAGCAGCAGCACGTGGGTGAACCCGGGCGGGATCTCCTCGACGTGGTGGGTGACCAGCACCATCGTGGGCGACTTCGGGTCCCTGGCCAGCGCGCCGAGGCGGCGTACCAGGTCCTCGCGGCCCGCCACGTCGAGCCCGGCGGCGGGCTCGTCGAGCAGGAGCAGCTCGGGGTCCGGCATGAGCGCCCGGGCGATCTGCACCCGCTTGCGCTCGCCCTCCGACAGCGTCGCGAAGCGCCGCCGGATCAGGTGGGCGCAGCCGAGCTGGTCGATCAGCTCGACCGCCCGGGTGACGTCGTGGGAGTCGTATTCCTCCGTCCAGCGGCCCAGGATCGCGTACGACGCGGTGAGCACGAGGTCGATGACCTTCTCGTCCGGCGGGATGCGCTCCGACAGGGCCGCGCTGGCCAGGCCGATCCGGGGCCGCAGGTCGAACACGTCCGCCTGGCCGAGCCGCTCGCCGAGGATCTCGACCGAGCCCTCGGACGGGAACAGCAGCGATGCGGCCACCTGGAGCAAGGTCGTCTTCCCCGCGCCGTTGGGCCCGATCACCACCCAGCGCTCGTCCTCCCGCACGCTCCAGTCGATGCCGCGCAGCAGGGCGGCACCGTCCCTGCGGACGGCCACGTCCTGAAGCTGAAGCACCTGACCGCCCATGTGGTCCCCCTCCCGTGGTTCGCTGACATAAAACTATGGCAGTCCGACCACATATCGTGGATCGGGTGCGCACCGATTCACCGATCTCCGCCACGCTCGTCGCCTGGGGCAACGCCTGGCTGGGGGGACACGTGAGCCTGGAGGACGCCCTCGACCGCGTCGAGCGCGAGGCCGGGCCGCAGGTGGTGGCGGCGGACGGCGTCGAGACCCCGCTGCTGGCCTTCCTCGTGGACCGGCGGATCGAGGGGCTCCGCGCGTTCCGGCTGGCCCTGCCCGTTCCCGGCGACCCGCTCGGGCTCACCGGCCCGCCCGTCTTCAACGGCGCCGCCATCGACGCGGGCCAGGCCGCCGTGGCCGTCCTGCCCGGCCGGTGCCTCGGCCTCGTGCCGTCCGACGACCGGCGCGGCTCGTCGTACTCCGGGGTCCGCTGGACGGTGGCCGAGGCGTCGGCCGTCCCGCCCGACGTGCCGTCGCTGGCCGAGGCGGAGCAGGCGCTGCGGACCACCATGATGGCCGCCACCGAGGCGCTGCTGGGCGTGGACGGGCCCGCGCAGGGCTTCCCCGCGCCGGACGCCCTCGACCGCGCCGGGGAGGCCCTCGCGCCCGGCTACCCGGGCAGGGCCCATCGGGTCGGCGCCCTCGCCTCCCGGCTGTCGCTCGCGCTCCGCCTCGCCGACGAGCGAGGGCTCACCTCGGGGCAGGTCGGCGTCCGCGGCCAGGCCCTGCGCGACCTCGACCGGGCCGTACGCCGCGCCAGGGTGGCCGCCCACAACGCCGTCGTCGAGTCCCAGGTCTGACCGCACGCCCGGGCCGTCCTCACCGCTTCGCGATCGCCTCGCGGACGGCCGGCACGACCTCCTGTGCCCAGCGGGCCAGGAGGGTGAGGTCGGGGGCACCGTGGTCCGCGGCGAAGAGCGTGAAGCCCGACGCGCCGTGCTCCAGCACGGCTTCGGTCAGTTCCTCGACCCACTGGCCGGTGGAACCGCCGATCCAGCGGCCGTCGGAGTCGCGGGTGGCGGGCAGCGGCCGGTCGGTGATGCGCCCCGGGAAGTTGAAGACCGTGCGGATTTCACCGGGATCACGGCCGGCGGACGCCGCCGCCTCGTCGATGACCGGACGCGACGCGCGGTAGCGCTCGCTGAGCCAGTCGGCGGCGTGGCCGGGGATCCAGCCGTCGGCCACCCGGCCGGTGGCGGCCAGCGATTTGCGGCCGACCGATCCGGTCCACACGGGCGGCGCGGGCACGGGGGCCGGCTCGATCTGGTGCACCCGGTAGTGCTTGCCCTCGTAGGTGACCGGAGGACCGCCGCCCGACAACAGCTTGACCAGCACGATCGCCTCCTCGAAGGCGTCCACGGCATCGCCGGGCGAAAGGGGCGGCACGCCCATGTCGGCGATGCGGTCCCACAACCCGCCCGCGCCCATGCCGAGCACGACCCGGCCGCCCGACAGCGCCGACAACGAGGTCACCGTACGCGCCAGCATGGGCGCGGGCCGGGTCGGCAGGTTGGTGACGTTGGCGAAACCGGCGATGTGCCGCGTGCTCCCGAGGACGAAGCCGAGCGCGGCATAGGCGTCCAGACGGGCGCCGAGGTAGGGGTGGTCGGACAACGTGAAGATGTCGAGCCCGTCCCGGTCGGCCTGCCGCGCCATGCGCAACAGCTGGGGGATGTCGTCGACGGCGGTGTGCGCGCCGAAACCGAAGACGACGTCGTGTGCGGACAATGCTCTGCCTTTCGACGCACGGAGATGATGCAGTTCGTACCACGAACCATAATAGTTCGTAGTACGAACTGCAATATCTAGCGCGCGGAGTCCGGTTCGACGAACACGGTGGGGACCTCGTTGTCCGTCACGACGCGGCCGAGCAGGGCTGCGAGCGTGTCGCGCTCCGCCGGGGTGAGCCCCTCGGTCAGCCGTTCGACACGGCGGCAGGTCTCGGCGTAGAACCCGTCCGCCAGCTTGGCGCCCTGTCTGGTGAGCGACACCCGCACCGCGCGCGAGTCCCGGGGGTCGGGGCCGCGCTCGACCAGCCCGTTGCGCTCGCTGCGGTCCACCAGGCCGGTCAGGCTCGACTTGGCCAGGCCGAGCATCGCGCCCAGCTCGCTCATGCCGTACGGCTGCGCCATCAGGACGCACAACAACTGGCCCTGCTGCTGGGTCAGGCCGTACTCGCGGGCGGAGTCCGTGTACACGGCATTCACCAGGAACGTGGACCGCACCAGTGCGGCCACCGTCCCGATCCGGCCGCCGTCATCCTTGCTCATTGGCCCAGAGTAATCAATTCGCGTAGCGAACTACCATTTCACCAGCAGGTGATCGCCCGCTCCCGTGCCGCCTCGGCGGACCCGGACCCGCCACCGCGTGCGACGGCCGCCGGCGTGAGGGCCGCGGGCGGCGACTATCGGGACGACTGGAGCGGAGCGGCGGCGCGGTCCACGTTGTCGGCCACACGCCGGAGCAGCCCGATCAACTGCTCCGCCTCCTCCTCCGTGAGTCCGGCCAGCACGTCCCGTTCTCCCTGCAGCAGCGCCTCGCGCACCAGATCGAGATGGCCCCGCGCCATGTCGGTGACGGAGAAAAGGCTGCCCCGCCGGTCACGGGGGTTGCGCTGCCGGCACACCAGGCCGTCACGCTCCATCCGCGACAGCATCTCGGCCATCGTCGGCTGTTCGACCCGCGCCAGCCGGGTCAGGTCCTTCTGCGACAGCGGGCCGCCTTCGGCCAGTGTCAGGAGCACCGCGGCGTTGGCCATGCTCAGCCCGAGGGGACGCAGCCGAAGCTCATGGAGGCGGACCACCTTCCTCGACGAACTGTTGATCCAGAAGGCGACATAGCGCTCCGGAACCCATCGCTCCCCCTCGCCCTCCATCGGCGCCTCTCTCCCGATCGACCCGGCCGTCCGCCATGGGCACGTGACGGCAGGCCCCCGCGGGCACCCGTCCGCCGTCACCCGGCAAAAGGCTACCGACAGGGAACACGGACGTTGCATAGGCACCTATGCACCTGTTTACATAGGGGCCTATGTATCAGCCCAGGCAGATCGGAAGAACCATGAAGACAGCCATCGTCAACGCCCGAGTATTCGACGGCGAAAGGCCGATCGGCCCCGCCGGGGTCCTCGTCGGCGACGGACGGATCCTCGCTGTGGGAGGGAACATGCCCTCCGACGCCGAGGTCGTCGACGCCGCCGGGGCGACCCTGCTCCCCGGCCTGATCGACGCCCACGTCCACACCGGCGAGGACTCCCTCGCACTCGCCCTGACGTTCGGCGTGACCACGGAACTCGAGATGCAGGGCGGGCACACCCGGCACGCCCGCGCCCACATCGAGGACGACGACACGCTCGCCGACGTCCGGTCCGCCGGCTTCGGTCTCACGCCGCCGGGCGGGCATCCCAGCGAGCTGTTCCCCGAGGACTTCGACATCCGCCCCTTCGTCGAGGGCGGCCGCCGGGCCTCGGCGCGGACCGGCGGGCCGGGTGACCGGCGGCAGGCGGGCCCTCCCCCGATGCCGCACGTGACCACCCCCGAGGAGGCGGCGGCCTGGATCCCCCGCCTCGTGGCCTCGGGTTCGGACTACATCAAGTTCATGGTCGACGACGGGACGGTCGAGGGGCATCCGGGCCTGCCCATGCTCGACCAGGCGACGCTGAACGCCGGCGTCGCCGAGGCCCACCGGCACGGGATGCTCGCCATCGCCCATGCCCTCACCGTCGACACCACCCGCATGGCGATCGAGGCGGGCGTGGACGGCCTCGCCCACCTGTTCATGGACCGCCCGCACACCCCCGAGATCATCCGGATGATCGCCGACTCCGGCGCCTTCGTCGTCGCGTGCGTCTGCCTGAACGCCTCGCTCATGGGGATGACGGGCGAGGAACTGGCCGACGACCCGCGGGTGCGCGGCCGTCTCGACGACCGCTGGGACAAGACCCTGCGCGGCAGCTTCGACCGCTACCCCCAGGGCAGGCTCGACGACGTGCTGGCGTCGGTCGCGGCCCTGCACGAGGCCGGCGTGGACGTTCTCGTCGGCACCGACACCTCCATCCCCGTGCCGTTCCTCGGCGGACTGGCCCACGGCGCGAGCGTGCACCACGAGCTGCGGTATCTCGTGCGCGCCGGTCTCACCCCGTCCGCGGCGCTCAACGCGGCGACCGCCGCCACCGCCCGGCGGTTCCGGCTGGACGACCGCGGGCGCATCGCCCCGGGGCTGCGCGCCGACCTCCTCCTCGTCGACGGCGACCCCACCACGGCCATCGGCGACACCCTGAACATCCGGGCCGTCTGGCGGCGCGGCGCCCGCCTCGCGGGGTGAGCGTGCCGGGTGAGCCGGCGAACGCTCAGGCGAGGCCGTGGCGTACGGCGTAGAGCGCGGCCTGGGTGCGGTCCTGCACGCCGAGCTTCATGAGCACGTTGGAGACGTGGGTCTTCACGGTCTTCTCCGCCACGACGAGCTCGCGGGCGATCTCGCGGTTCGAGCGGCCCGCGGCGAGCAGCCGCAGCACCTCGCGCTCCCGGTCGGTCAGCGCGACCGCCGCCCCGCTCTGCTCGCGGCCCGGGCCGGCCAGCATCGCCTCGGCGGCCTCCGGCGCGAGCAGGACCTGCCCGCCGTGCACGGCGCGGATCGCCTGGACGAGGGCGCCGGGGTCCACGTCCTTGTAGAGGAAGCCCGCCGCGCCCGCCCGCATGGCGGGGGCCACGTCGCCGCGGTCGCTCACCGACGTGAGGACGATCACCCGCACGTCCCGGCCGGACAGCTCCGTGAGCGCGCCGAGGCCGTCGAGCACCGGCATCTTCAGGTCGAGCAGCAGGACGTCGGGGGTGAGCTCACCGGTCATCGTCACGGCCTCGGCGCCATCGGCCGCCTCCCCCACGACGCTGATGTCCTCCTGGATCTCCAGGAACGTGCGCAGGCCCTGCCGTACGACGGGGTGGTCGTCGGCGATGAGCACGCGGATCACGCGGGCACCTCCAGTCGTACGGTCGTGCCGCGGCCGGGCGCGGAGGAGACCGACAGCCTGCCGCCGACGGCCTGCGCCCGGTCGCTCATGGACGGCAGGCCGAGGCCGTGCACTCCCGCGCCGTCGGGCCCACTGCTGTCGAACCCCGCGCCGTCGTCGCTCACCTCCAGCACGAGCCCGGCCTCCTCGTGCGCGAGCCGTACGTCGATGCGGGCGGCCCGGGCGTGGCGTACGGCGTTGTGCAGCGCCTCCTGGGCGACCCGGAGCACGGCGACCTCGATCTCGGGCGCCAGATCGCGGGCCCTATCGGGGGCGCTGTCGGGGGCACTGTCGCGGTCGCCGGGCGGCTCGCCCTCGACCGTGAAGGCGACCTTCATGGGGTGCAGCCGGTCGAGGAGGGCCACCTGTTTGCGCAGGCTGTCCACCAGGCCGTGCCGGTCCAGCTCGGGCGGGCGCAGCTCCACGATCACCGCGCGCAGCTCGGTCAGCGCCTCCCCCGCCATCCGCTCGACCCGGTCGATCGTCTCGGCCGCCCGCTCGGGGTCCGTACGGGCGAGCGCGGCGGCGGCCCGCGCGGTCAGCCGCAGCGAGAACAGCTTCTGGCTGACGGCGTCGTGCAGTTCGCGGGCCATGCGGGTGCGTTCCTCGATCACCGTGAGCTCGCGCCCCCGCTCGTAGAGCCGGGCGTTGGTGATCGCGATGGCGGCGTGCGCCGCGAACAACGTCAGCAGTTCCTCGTCGGCATCGTCGAACCCGCCGGGCGTCCGCTTGTTGGACAGGAAAATGATCCCGAGGACCGTGCCGCCGTCCATGATCGGTACGCCCAGGAAGTCCTTGAGGATCGGATGGGCCTTCGGCCACCACTCGAACCTGGGGTCCTTGCGGATGTCGGCCAGCCGGACCGGCGCCCCCTCACGCAGCATCGCGCCCAGCATGCCGTGCTGGCGCGGGGTCGGGCCGATGGCCTTCCACTGCTCGTCGGAGATGCCCTCTGCGACGAACTCGGCGAACGCGCCGTCGTCGTCGGGCACGCCGAGCGCGGCGTACTTCGCGTCGAGCAGCCGCGCCGCCGACCGCACGATCACCTGGAGGACCTCGCGGACCGACAGGTGCCGCGTGACGGCGAGCACGGCCGAGCTGACCGCGTGCAGCACCGCGTCGCGGTCCCGTTCGGACACGGCGACGGGGCAGGCTGCGGGGGCGGCAGCGGGGTCGGCGGGCTGGGACACGGACACAGACTAGGCCCCGGATCGGGCGTCCCGCGTCGGCCACGGGTCCTAGTCCCAAATGCCGAGCGGCGGCCGGACCTCCGTCCGATGTGTGCCTGACGTGCCGATTTCTAGCGTGAAACGCATGAAGCACGCACTCATCACCGGAGCGTCGCGAGGGCTGGGACTCGCTCTCGCCAAGGCGCTCGCCGACGACGGCTGGTCGCTCCTGCTCACCGCCCGGGGCGAGGAGGACCTGATGTCCGCGGCCTTCGACCTCGGCGCCCGCGCCATTCCGGGCGACGTCGCCGACCCGGCCCACGTGGCCAGGCTCGCCGAGGCCGTGCCCGAGCTCGACCTCCTGGTCAACAACGCGAGCGGGCTCGGGCCCGCCCCGATGCCCAGGCTCGCCGACTACCCGCTGGACGCGCTGCGCGCGCTGTTCGAGACCAACGTGATCGCGCCGCTCGCGCTGGCGCAGGCGACGCTGCCCGCGCTGCGCAAGCGGCGGGGCGCGATCCTCAACGTCTCGTCCGACGCCGCCGTCGAGGCGTACGAGGGCTGGGGCGGCTACGGCGCGACCAAGGCCGCCCTCGACCAGGTCTCCCACGTCCTCTCCGCCGAGGAGCCCGACGTCGCGGTCTGGTGGGTGGACCCCGGCGAGATGCGCACCCGCATGCTGGCCGACGCCGTCGGCGCGGAGGAGGCCGGGGCCGCGCCGCCGCCCGAGAGCGTGGTCCCGGCGCTGCTGCGCCTCGTGCGCAGCCGCCCCGCGCCCGGCCGCTTCACCCGGGGAGAGCTGGAATGACCGCCCCCGGCCCCCACACCGCCCGCCGGGGCGAGGCCGCCCCCCACGCCGCCCGCCGGGGCGAGGCCGGCCCCGGCCCTTACACCGCCGCCCCGAGCGGGGCCGAAGCCCCGGCGAGCGAGGCCGGCCCGGCGCCCGCGGGGACCGAAGCCCTCCCCCGAGGAATCCGGCCGTACGGGCCGGGGGGATCGCTCGAGTTCGCGCTGACGGCGCCGCTGCAGGCGCACGAGCCGCCCGAGGCCCGCGGGCTGCGCCGCGACGAGGTCAGGCTGCTGGTGTCCCACCGGGACACCGGCGAGGTCACCCACCACGTCTTCGCCGACCTGCCGTCGCTGCTGTCCCCCGGCGACCTGCTGGTGGTCAACAACTCCGCCACCCTGCCCGCGGCGGTGCGGCTCGACCGCCTCGCCGTCCACTTCTCCGGCCGGCTCGCGTCCGGCGAGTGGCTGGTCGAGCTGCGCCGCCGTACGGCGACGGCGACCGAGCCCTACTCCGGCGCCGCGCCCGGAGAGTGGCTGCCGTTGCCGGGAGGCGCCACGCTGCGCCTGCTGGCGCAGGAGACGCCGCGCCTGTGGCGCGCCCGGCTCGACCGCGACGTGCTCTCCTACCTCGCCGCGTACGGCGTGCCCATCCGGTACGGCTACGTGGGGCGCGACTGGCCGCTCGCCGACTACCAGACGGTCTTCGGGGTCGAGCCGGGCAGCGCGGAGATGCCGAGCGCGGGCCGGCCGTTCACCCCGGAGCTCGTCACCGCCCTGGTCAGCCGGGGGATCGGCGTCGTGCCGATCACGCTGCACACCGGGGTCGCGTCTCCGGAGAAGGACGAACCGCCCTATCCCGAGTGGTTCTCCGTCTCGTCGCGGACGGCACGGCAGGTGAACATCACCCGCGAGCACGGGGGCCGGGTGATCGCCGTCGGCACGACCGTCGTACGGGCTCTGGAGACCGCCGCCCTCGACGCCGCCGTCCCGGGGACGGTGCGGGCCGCGACGGGCTGGACCTCCCACGTCGTCACGCCCGAGGGAGGCGTGCGAGCCGTGGACGGCCTGGTCACGGGGCTGCACGAGCCCCGCTCCAGCCACCTGATGATGCTGTCGGCGATCACCGGGACCGGCGTCCTGGCCCGCGCGTACGAGGCGGCGATCGACGAGGGCTACCTCTGGCACGAGTTCGGCGACGGCCATCTCATCTTGTGATACGTGATCGAACCGTGATCTCGATCGTCAAGGCTTTCCGCATGCGTACCCCCATCGGCAAGCCGATCGCGCTGCTCGCCGTGCCACTGGCCGCGGGCGCGCTGGTCGCCTCAGGCGCGCCCGCCTCCGCCGCGTCGTCCGCGTCCACCGCGACCACGGCGGTCACCGCGTCAACGGCGTCCACGGCGTCCACCTCGGCCAAGGCGGCGTCGGCGCCCGTCCGCATCCAGGTCAGCTATCCCTACGGCGTCCGTCGCGGACGCGTGGTGTCCTTCAAGGTCACGCTCGTCAACAAGCTCAAGACGAAGACCGACGAGATCTTCCTCGCGGTCAAGTTCCCCAAGAACGTCACCAAGACCCGGATCTACGTCCCGCGCGGCACCAACTACCACGAGCACTGCACCCGGGAGCGGACCCGCGCGCTGTGCGTGCTGCCCGGTCTGAAGAAGGGCAGGAGCTACACGTTCTGGGCGAAGGCCCAGGTGAGCGGGTCGGCCAGCGGCAAGCTCTACGGCTACTTCGGCGGCGCGGTCACCGACACGTCGCTGAACACCGACCCGAGGGAGCTGCTCAGCGAGTTCGGCGACAGCATCGGCTGGGTCAAGACGAAGAGCTCGATCACCCGCTGACCCCCGCGCGACGCGGAAAGTCCCCCGTCCATGGCGCCCGCCCGGCCTCGCCGGGCGGGCGCGTACCGTTTCCGGGCCTGGCCGGGCGGGCCCGAGCCGTTTCCGGCGTCCCACGGCGGGCGCGGGCGGTTTCCCGGCGTCCTAGGGCGGGCGTGGGCCGTTTCCGGGCCTCGCCGGGCCACGGGTGCCGTCTCAGGCCGCCAGAGCCTGCCCCTCGGGTTCCGTGAGCCCGGTCCTCGTGAGCCCGGTCCTGACCTGAGCCTCGGTGATGCGCGCCAGCGCCGCACGGGCCTCCCCCCGCCGAACCCGCCCGCCGTACGCGGCCGGGCGGTCGAGCCGTACGGCGGGGAAGAGCGTCACCTCCGCGACGAGGCCCCGGGTCGCGACGATCCGCAGGACGGACGCGAGCAGCGTGTCGTCCCCGACGTACGACGGCCGGGTGGACAGGGTGGCGCGGACGCCCGTCTCCTCCACGAACCGCAGCGCCACCGGCCGTACGGGCACCCCCGCGTCGAGCGCCGCCTGGAACACCGCGGGCCGGAAGCTGCCCATCTCCCGTCCGCACCACGTGGTGCCCTCCGGGAACGCGGCCACGCTCTCACCGCTCCGCAGCGCGGCGGTCATGTCCGCGACGACCCCCGGCAGGGCGGACAGCCTGTCCCTGTCGATGAACAGCGCGCCGCACCCGGCGGCGAGCGTGCGGACGATCGGCCACCTGCCCACCTCCACCTTGGCCAGCGGGCGGCAGGCGACGGTCGCGGTGATGACCAGGGGATCGAGCCAGGAGACGTGGTTGCCGACGAGCAGGGCGGGCCCGTCCTCCCCGGGCACGGCCCGGGCCCGTGCCGACCCCCCGATGAAGGAGAACCCCCGGCGCGTCACGAGCCGCACGCCGAGGGCCCGCAGCAGCAGCCGCGACCACAGCATGGTGACCGCCCCGCGCCGTGCCGTACGCCCCAGCGTGAGCGCGATCGGCAGGCCGGCGATCAGCACGGCGACCGCGCCCGTCAGGCGGGCGGCCCGGCGCAGGGGGCCGGCCGTACGCGCCTGCGCGCGCAGGCAGGCGCCGGGCGCACAGGGAGAGACGGGCAGCCAGGCGGAGGAGGCCGCGGGCCGGTGCGTGACGGCGCTCACCGCGACTGCCCCAGGAAGCGCCGCAGGTAGCGGGGATCGGCGTCGGCCACCGAGAGCAGCACGAAGAAGTCGGCGGTGCCGAAGTCCGGGTCGTGGGCGGGGGCGCCGCAGATCCACGCGCCGAGACGGAGGTAGCCGCGCAGCAGCGGCGGCAGCACGAACCGGTCGGAACGCGGCACCCCCGCGTCGCGCCAGGGCGTGCGCGGCGTCACGCGGTGCTCCCCGGGCCCCAGCGGCACCCGGTCGACGATCCCGGCCGCGACCGCGCCGCCGTCGTCCAGGGGCACCGAGCAGCAGCCCGCCAGCCAGGCGTGCCCGCGGCTGGTCATGTACCGGGCGATCCCGGCCCACATCAGGGCGACGACCGCCCCGCCGCGGTGGTCCGGGTGCACGCACGTACGCCCGGCCTCGACCAGGTCGCCGCGCAGACCGTCGAGCGCGCCGAGGTCGAACTCCGAGTCGGAGTAGAGCCGGTCGCTGCGGCGGGGCGGCAGCAGCCGGTAGGTGCCGACCACCGTGTCCCCCTCGCGCACGAGGAGGTGGTCGCAGTACGCGTCGAGCGGCTCCACGTCGAGCCCGTTCAGCGGGGAGTCGAGCCGGGCCCCCATCTCCCCGGCGAACACCTCGTACCGCAGGCGCTGGGCGGCGCGCAGGTCGGCGGCGCTCTCGGCGAGCCCGACGGTGTAGCGGCCGGAGCCAAGGGAGTGCTGGGACTGCAGAGAGATCGTCATGCGCGTCGCGTCCTTCCTCGGGGGGTGCCGGCCACGGTGAGGCGTCCCGTCTCTCCCGGCCCGCTCCGCGGCCCACCACCATGACGACATGCGGAAATGACAGCGGTCCCTCAGTGCGGGGGCATGAAGGCGTCCGCATCGTGAACCTCGTGCGCGCACATGACAAGCGGCGCAGTAACCTCAAACAACGTGAACCAGCGCACGCTCCTGATCACGCTGACCGGTCCGGATCGCCCGGGCGTCACCTCGCGGCTGTTCGCCGTGCTGGCCGGGTTCCCGGTCGTCGTGGCCGACGTGGAGCAGGTCGTCATCCGTGGCCGCCTCACTCTGGGCGTCCTCGTCGCCTACGCCGGGGGACCGCCGACCGGCACCGGAAGCACCATCGGCGGTCTGTGGACGGCCGTCGAGCAGGTCGCCGCCGACCTCGACATGGACCTGGAGATCGCCACCGGCACGACCTCCAAGGAGAAGCGACGGCGCGGACGGCTGCACGTCACCGTCCTGGGCGCGCCGTTGCTGCCCGCCGCCATGGCCGGCATCGCCGGCCGCATCGCGGCGAGCGGCGCCAACATCGACAGGATCGAACGGCTGTCGAGCTATCCGGTGACGTGCATCGAGCTCGCCGTGTCCGGTGCCGACCCCCAGGCGATGCGGGCGGAACTCGCCGCCGAGGCGGCGGCCCAGCAGGTGGACGTGGCCGTGCAGCGCACCGGCCTGCACCGCCGCGCCAAGCGCCTCATCGTGATGGACGTCGACTCGACCCTGATCCAGAACGAGGTCATCGAGCTGCTGGCGCGGCACGCCGGCTGCCTCGACGAGGTCGCCCGGGTCACCGACGAGGCCATGCGGGGCGAGCTCGACTTCGCCGAGTCGCTGGTCAGGCGGGTCGCGCTGCTCGAAGGGCTGTCGGAGGAGGTCTTCGAGAAGGTCGCCAAGGAGGTCGTCCTCACCCCCGGCGCGCGCACGCTGGTGCGCACCCTCAAGCGGCTGGACTACCGCTTCGCGATCGTCAGCGGCGGCTTCACCCAGATCACCGACTCCCTCGTGGCCGACCTCGGCATCGACTACTCGGCCGCCAACACCCTGGAGGTCGTGGACGGCCGGCTCACCGGCCGGGTGGTCGGTGAGATCGTGGACCGGCCGGGCAAGGCCCGCGCGCTGGAGCGCTTCGCCGCCGAGGCGGGCATTCCGCTGAGCCAGACCGTCGCGATCGGCGACGGCGCGAACGACCTCGACATGTTCGCCGCCGCCGGGCTCGGCATCGCCTTCAACGCCAAGCCGATCGTGCGGCAGGCCGCCGACACCGCGGTCAACGTGCCGTACCTCGACTCGATCCTCTACCTGCTCGGCATCTCCCGCGAGGAGGTCGAGGCCGCCGACGCCGAGGACGGCATGCCGCCCGCCCTGACCTGACGGGTGCCGCCCGTCCCGACGGCGGGACCACGGAGCATGCGTCCTTTCGGCGAGGCGCCCGTCACGACGGCGGGGTCGCGAACGCGCCGGCCGACGCCGCGCACAGCCGTACGGCGTCGGCGTCCAGCGAGCGCAGCGCCTGGTCGACCGCGGCGGTGCGCAGCAGCGCCCGCCCCGAACCCGGCTCGCTCGCGGGCGTCCGCGAGCCCGGCCCGGTCGCGCCCGTCTCCAGTTCCGTGAGCCGGCGCTCGGCCTGGGCGCCGACCCGCGCGGCGTCGTCCGCGAGCCCCCGGCCCACGTCCGCCGCCGATTCCTCGTACGCCTCCCGCCCCCGTACGGCCTCCGCGGCGGCCCGCAGGTGTCCGGCCACGGCGTCCAGGACGTCGGGGACCGGCCCGGCGCCGGTCGGCTCGTCACGGAGCACCGAGAT
Organism: Microbispora sp. ZYX-F-249; assembly: GCF_039649665.1. Classification (NCBI taxonomy): domain Bacteria; kingdom Bacillati; phylum Actinomycetota; class Actinomycetes; order Streptosporangiales; family Streptosporangiaceae; genus Microbispora; species Microbispora maris. Next base: position 343,259 of record NZ_JBDJAW010000004.1, read on the forward strand.
CAGCGTCAGGAGGTCGTCGCGGACCCGCTGGGCGGCCTCCAGCGCCTCGTCGACGGCGCCGGGGGCCGCGCCGCCGGGCTCCTTCGCGATGTAGTCGAGCGCCGCGGCCACCATCTCGGCGTCCACGGCGGCCTTCCTGATCCGCTCATCGGCCCGCTCGGCGCCGGCCCTCCCCCGGGCCAGTTGCGCGAGCGTCCGGGCGACCGCCGCGTGCGAGTCGAGCATGCGGCCGACCCGCTCGGCCAGCCGGTCCGTCTCCCCCCGCGGCCACAGCAGCCGCGTGCACGCGATGGCGATGACGCCGCCGACGACGGTCAGCACGACCCGCGACTCGGCGATCTTCTCGGTCTGCGGCACCTGGAAGTCGAGCAGCAGCAGCACGCACATCGTCATGAACGTCGCCCAGTAGGCGTGGTGCGTCGGAGCCAGGCCGAACGCCAGCGCGGCCGACACCCCGATCAGCGCGACCAGCGGCCAATGACCGGGCGCGGCGTGCAGGATCGCGGCCGAGACCAGCCCGCCGGCCGTGCTGCCGCCCACCCGCCACCACACCCTGGCGCGCGTCTCCCCGTACGTCGGCTGGATGGTGACCAGCACCGCGATCACCAGCCAGTGCGGGAACGCGGGCTTGAACAGCACGATGACGATCGAGGCGAAGGCGGTGCCGAGCAGGACCCGCAGGGCGTGCCGCACGCGCGGGTCGTCGAAGGCGAGCGGCGGCGGAACCGCCAGGGTGGCCAGATCGAGGCCGGGCGCGCACAGGCGGCGGGCCGCCTCGGCGGAGCCGTCGAGCGCCGCCCGGATCCGCCCGGCGCTGTGCGCGATCTGCCGCAGGAGGACGAGCACGACCATCTCGCGCTCGCCGCCGGCGCCCCGCTCACGCAGCCGGTCCACCCGGTCGCCGAAATCCACGACCGGCATCTGCTCGGGCGGGCACTCGGCCAGGTAGGCCCGCAGGGACGCGGACAGCGAGGCCACGAGGTCGCTCAGCCCCACCTCGCCGGCCGCGCCCGGCGCACGCCGCGCCAGTGTGTCGCACAACCCCCGAAGCGCGATGATCTCGTGGAACACCCGGCGCAGCGCGAACGCGACGTCCTCGGCCGCCCGCGACCGCTCCCACCGCAGGCGGCGGGCGCGGGCCGTACGGATCTCGGCGATCGCGTCGGAGGCCGTCCTGCGGCGCTCGTCCCACTCGTCCTGGCCCACCGCGGGGTCGGCCACCGCCTCGGCCAGCCCGGCCAGGGTGTCGGCCGTCTCGCCCAGCATCGTCGCGATCGGACGGGTGCGCCGCCACCGCCAGGGCAGCGTGAGCAGGACGGCGGCCAGCACACCGCCGAGCAGTTGCAGGCCCGTGTGCGGCGCGGGGTCGAGCGGCAGCGGATTGGCCGCGGTCAGCAGCAGCGTGAGCGCCGGGGTGACGCCGATCGGGCGCACCAGGCCGCCCAGCCCGGCCAGGGCCGAGGCGACGGCGACCATGAGCCAGCTGCTGCCCGCCAGCAGAACTCCCAGCGACGTCCCCACACCGACCGACAGCACGACCCCGAGCATGTACGGCGTGCGCACGCCCGCGGGGTTCGCGATGGCCCGCCCCGCGACCAGCCAGGCGCCGAGACCGACGGTCGCGCCGCCCGCCGGGTGACCGGTGAGCAGGCCCGTGAGCAGCGGGATCCCCAGGCAGGCGGCCCCGGTCAGGCCGAAACCGAGCGCGAGACGCGGATCCTCCAGCCTCGGCGCCCTGGCGAGCACGACGTTCTTGAGCGGCAGGCGGTTCTTCCTACCCGGATTCCCCGGGCACTATCAGGGCCGGCCCGTCCGGACCAGGCGTCCGGTGCCGGGAGCGGCGTCCTCCCACGGCACGTCCAGCTCGATCACGGCGTACGCGCCGGGCGGGAAGCCGTCGAGCCTGACGTCCGTCAGGGTGGCGACGAGCTCGTGCACGCCCGGGTTGTGGCCGACGAGCACGACCGACGCGATCTCGCCGTCCGTACGGCGCAGCACGCCGAGCAGGTCGTCCGGGTACGCCTCGTAGATGTCGCGTTCGACCTCGACGGGGGCGTCGAGGCCGAGCAGCTCGGCGGTCCTGCGGGTGCGCAGCGACGGCGAACACAGGACGAGCCCGGGCGCGAGCGGTCTGATCTCCTCCCCGGCCGCCCGGGCGTCCCGCTCGCCGCCGGAGGTCAGCGGACGTTCGCTGTCCGGGAGTCCGGGCGCGTGGCCGGCCTTGGCATGCCTGACCACGACGAGCGTCCGGACGCTCATGGCATGGCCCAGATGGCGAGGCCCACGATCACGGCGATCATCGCCGCCATGGTCAGCAGGATCAGCGCCAGCGTCCTGCCCCCGTTCGGCTTGTCCATAAGTGCTCAGTGTATGGAGAAGGTCCCCCGCTCCAGGAGCAGGGGACCTTCCGGCCGCGCGGGTGCCGCGTCAGTGGGCGACGGGCTCCGTGGCGCGGGAGGCCTGGTCGGCCTCGCCGGTCGGGGCGATGCCCGAGGCACGGCGCTTGGAGACGACCACGGCGCCGACGACGACCGCCACGGCGACGACCGTCGCGGTGACGCGGACCGCGACGTTGTCGGCGTACGCGACGACGGCCGGGGCGATCAGCAGCGCGACCAGGTTCATCACCTTGATCAGCGGGTTGATGGCCGGACCGGCGGTGTCCTTGAAGGGGTCGCCGACGGTGTCGCCGATCACGGTGGCGGCGTGCGCCTCCGAGCCCTTGCCGCCGTGGTGGCCGTCCTCGACGAGCTTCTTGGCGTTGTCCCAGGCGCCGCCGGAGTTGGCGAGGAACACCGCCATCAGCGTGCCCGCCGCGATGGCGCCGGCCAGGTAGGCGCCGAGCGGCGCGTAGCCGAGCGCGAAGCCGACCGCGATCGGGGTCAGCACGGCGAGCAGGCCGGGGGTCGCGAGCTCGCGCAGCGAGTCGCGGGTGCAGATGTCGACCACACGGCCGTAGTCCGGCGTCTCGGTGCCGTCCATGATCCCCGGCTTGGTGCGGAACTGCTCGCGCACCTCGTACACGACCCGGCCCGCCGCGCGGCCGACGGCACTGATCGCGAGGCCGGAGAAGAGGAACACCACGGCCGCGCCGACGATGAGGCCGACCAGCGCGTTCGGGGCGTCCACCGACAGGCTGAAGTTCGCGAACGACCCGAGTGCGTCCTTCACGCCCTGCGAGGCCTTGGCGAGCTCGCTCTCGACCGCGGTGCGGAACGAGCCGAACAGCGCGGTCGCCGCGAGCACGGCGGTCGCGATCGCGATGCCCTTGGTGATGGCCTTGGTGGTGTTGCCGACCGCGTCCAGGGAGGTGAGCACGCGGGCGCCCTCGCCCTCGACGTCGCCCGACATCTCGGCGATGCCCTGGGCGTTGTCGGAGACCGGGCCGAAGGTGTCCATCGACACGATCACGCCGACCGTGGTCAGCAGGCCGGTGCCGGCGAGGGCCACGGCGAACAGCGCCACGGTCACGTTGCCGAAGCCGAGCAGGAAGGCGCCGTAGACCGCGCCGCCGATCAGCAGCGCCGAGTAGACCGCGGACTCCAGGCCGACCGAGATGCCGGACAGGATCACGGTGGCGGGGCCGGTGAGCGAGCTCTCGCCGATCTCCCGGACCGGGCGCCGGTTGGTCTCGGTGAAGTAGCCGGTGAGGATCTGGATGGCGCTGGCCAGGACCAGGCCGACGAGCACCGCGCCGATGGCGATCAGGCGCGGGTCGGCGGTGAGCGCGGCGACGTCCGCGGACGCGCCGGACAGCTGGGCGAAGCTCGACGGGAGGTACGCGAACGCCGCGACGGCCACCAGCACGGCGGAGATGGCGGCGGAGATGAAGAAGCCGCGGTTGATGGCGGCCATGCCGGAACGGTCCCGCCCGCGCGGCGCGGTGGTGAAGATGCCGATGACCGCGGTGATCACACCGATCATCGGGACGATCAGCGGGAAGACCAGGCCCTCGGTGCCGAAGGCGGCCTTGCCCAGGATCAGGCTCGCGACCAGGGTGACGGCGTACGACTCGAACAGGTCGGCCGCCATGCCGGCGCAGTCGCCGACGTTGTCACCGACGTTGTCGGCGATGGTGGCGGCGTTGCGCGGGTCGTCCTCGGGGATGCCCTGCTCGACCTTGCCCACCAGGTCGGCGCCGACGTCGGCGGCCTTGGTGAAGATGCCGCCGCCGACACGCATGAACATCGCGAGCAGCGCGGCGCCGAAGCCGAACCCTTCGAGGACGTTCGGCGCGTCGCCCTTGTAGACGAGCACGACGATCGCGGCGCCCAGCAGGCCGAGGCCGACCGTGAACATGCCGGCGACGCCGCCCGTGCGGAACGCGATGCGCATCGCGGTCTTCTCGCCCGACTCACGGGCGGCGGACGCGACGCGGACGTTTCCGCGTACGGCGAGCCACATTCCGATGAAACCCGTCAGCGCGGAGAACACCGCGCCGACGACGAAGAAGACCGACCGGCCGATTCTCTCGCCGGTCGAACCGGCCGGAAGAAGCAGCAGCAGGAACGGAATGATGACGACGAATATCGCGAGCGTCCGGAACTGCCGCGCGAGATAGGCGGCGGCGCCCTGTTGCACGGCCCTCGCGATGTTCTGCATTCGCTCGGTGCCCTGCCCCGCGGCGAGCACCTCGCGCACCAGTCCGCCCGCGACGGCCAGAGCGAGCAGCGCCACGACGGCGACGACTATGACAAGGGTGAGATGGGAACCGTTCAGAGCTACCGCTGCGCCTTCGTCAGCGGCAGCGGCGTGATAGGCAGACATCCGTCCTCCTCGGCCAGACGGGTTTCGGTCCTCCTGCCCGGGCGGCGCTGAACGAACCCACTGGCCGTGCGGCGCACTTCCGGGCGGTTGGCAAGTGCCGCTTCCGGTTGCATCCGCAATACCTTGGCCGGTGCCGGGAGTCTACGCAGCGATGCCGCGGATATGAAGGCCCTCACGCCCCGCAATCGGGGCGGCGCCCGGTAATGGACGAACATTTGCACCGCTATCAAGGTGCTTTGACCAGCGGAGTCAGGACCATGGCGGCGGAGGTCGCCCGGGTTACGGCACTCCCCGATATCAGGTTTCGGACATCCGATATTTGGGTGGGCATAGCAAAAGATCGAGTGTCACGCCGGGGGCGACACTCGATCTGTCCGGGTCTTCGAAGGCCCGCGGGGGCCTCCGAGATCCGCCGGAGGTGCCGGCGGTCAGAGGGCGGCGACGCCGTTGGCAGACGCGGGCCAGCTCATGCGGATGCGCATGCCCTTCGGCCCGGGAAGCACCTCGACGTCGTCGGCCAGCCCCGCGATGACCGCGATGCCCAGATTGTCGATCTCGGGCACGAGGTTGCCGCTCGCCTCCAGCACCTGGGGCGTCACATCCTCGCTCGGGGCGGCGTCGGTGACCGTCACCTCGAAACGCCCCGCGTCATCGCGTAACTCGATGCGTACCGGCTCCCCCGGGCAGTGGAGGCGGTGCGCCTCCACAGCCCGCGAGCACGCCTCTCCGACGGCGAGCCGCACCTCGTCCAAGATCGCCTCCGCCACTCCCGTACGCCGGGCGATGGCCGTGGCGACCAGCCGGGCCGTACGCACGTGGGCGGGCAGAGCGCTGAACGTCAGCTCGACGGTGGCCATGTTGCTGAATCCCCGGCCGTCACTTGTCCCGGCCGTGGGCTTCCTTGGCCTCCTCGACCGAGGCGTAGATCCCGAAGACCTTCGTCAAGCCGGTGATGCGGAAGATCTTCAGAATGCGCTCCTGCGTGCAGACGAGCTCCAGGGAGCCGTCGTGCGCCCGCACCCGCTTGAGGCCGCCGACCAGCACGCCAAGGCCCGTCGAGTCAAGGAAGTCCACCTTCTCCATGTTGACGAGCAGGTGGAAGTTGCCCTTGTTGACCAGGTCGATCAGCAGCTCACGCAGTCTGGGCGCGGTGTAGACGTCGATCTCACCCTCGACATCGACGATGGTGAGATTGTCCTCGGAATGGTGGTCCAACTTCAGATCCACAGATCCTCCAGCGCCTTACTTGCGTAGGTCTCGATACAGGTCATGCATCCTGGTAGTCCAGAGGGCACGACCCGATGCGCGGCATTCAACCACGCTACGACTCCGTGTCTATACGAAATCACGACTCCGGGCGACTCTCCCCGCAGATGCCAAACTGGAAACCAGTGACTCCGACTTCTTCGTCCTCTGCCCGAACAGGCGACCTTCTCACCCGTCTGCTCGCGGTTCCCGCACGCCGTGGGCGCGTGACTCATGTGGAGCATGTTCCAGCACGTCAGGCGAGTGCGGCGAGATGGCCGGAATGGGCCCCTGAGCTGCTGGTCTCGCGACTGCGCCTGCAGGGGGTCACCGGCCTGTGGGAACACCAGCTTGAGGCCGCCGAGCTGGTTAAACGTGGCCAAAACGTGATCATTGCCACAGGGACCGCGTCCGGAAAATCGCTGGCCTACCTGGTCCCGGCCGTCGCGGAGATCTTCACCGGCGGGACGGTGCTGTACCTCACCCCGACCAAGGCGCTCGCCGCCGACCAGCTCAGAGCGGTGCGGAAGCTGCGGCTGACGCAGGTGCGCGCGGCGACGTACGACGGGGACACGCCGTACGAGGAACGCCGGTGGATCCGCCAGAACGCCAACTACGTGCTGACCAACCCGGACATGCTGCACAGGTCGATTCTGCCTCGCCACTCGTCGTGGTCGTCCTTCTGGCGGCGGCTGCGCCTGGTGGTCGTCGACGAGTGCCACGGCTACCGGGGGGTCTTCGGGTCCCACGTCGCCCAGATCCTGCGCCGGCTGCGTCGGGTCTGCGCCAGGTATGGCTCCTCCCCCGTGTTCCTGCTGGCGTCGGCCACCGCCAGCGACCCCGCGGCCGCGGGAATGCGCCTGACCGGCCTTGAGATGGCCGAGGTGACCACGGACGCCTCCCCCAGGGGTTCGACCACCTTCGCGCTGTGGGAGCCGCCTCTGACCGATTTACGCGGGGAGAGCGGGGCCCCGGTCCGCCGCACCGCCACGGCCGAGGCGGCCGACCTCCTGGCGGACCTGGTGATCGAGGATGTGCGCACTCTCGCGTTCGTCCGCTCCCGCCGCGCCGCCGAGACCGTGGCCCTCACCGCCCGCCGCACGCTGGAGGAGGTCGAGGCCCTCCTCGACGCGGGACCCGCGCCGTACGACGGAGACACCGGGGACCTGTCGGACGAGACGAGCGGCCCGAACGTCGGCGGGCCGCACGGAACGGCTGCCGGGGGAATCCTCGGAGAGACCTCCGGCGGAGCTCCCGGCGAGCGGTCGGGCGAGGCTCTCGGTGGAGCTCTCGGTGGAGCTCTCGGTGGAGCTCTCGGTGGAGCTCTCGGTGGAGCTCTCGGTGGGTCTTCCGGCGAAGCCCTGGGCGGTCCTTCCGGCGGAGTCCCCGGTGAGTTTTCCGGCGGAGATCTCGGCGGTCCTTCCGGCGGAGTCCCCGGTGAGTTTTCCGGCATAGCGCTGGACGGAGCGCGCGGGCCGTCTCCCGCGGAGGCCGCCGAGAGCGCGGACCCGCCCGCGACCGACGCGGGAGGCCGTACCGGTCGTGAGAGAAGCCGGCTGGCGGATCGGGTGGCGGCTTACCGCGCCGGCTACCTGGCCGACGACCGGCGGGTGCTCGAGAAGGCCCTTCGATCGGGCGAGCTGACCTGCCTGGCCACCACCAACGCGCTCGAACTCGGCGTCGACGTCTCGGGGCTCGACGCGGTCCTGATCGCCGGGTGGCCCGGCACCCGCGCCTCCCTGTGGCAGCAGGCGGGCCGGGCCGGTCGCGCGGGCCAGGACGCGCTGGCCGTGCTGATCGCCCGCGACGACCCGCTGGACACCTACATCGTCCATCACCCGGAGGCCGTGTTCGGACGGCCGGTGGAGGCCATCGTCCTCGATCCCGACAACCCGTACGTGCTGGCACCCCACCTGTGCGCGGCCGCCGCGGAGATCCCGCTGACCGAGGACGATTTGGAGATCTTCGGCCCGGCGGCGCGGGACGCGCTCGACGACCTCGTGAGCCGCGGACTGCTGCGCAGACGGCCCACCGGGTGGTTCTGGACCAGCCGCGACCACGCTGCCGACCTGGCGGACATCCGCGGATCGGGCGGCGCGCCGGTCCAGGTCGTCGAGGCGGCGACCGGCTGCCTGCTGGGCACGGTCGACGAGCCCTCGGCGCACACCATGGTCCATCCGGGAGCCGTCTACCTGCACCAGAGCGAGACGTTCGTGGTCGACGTGCTCGATCTGGACGCGGGGGTCGCCCTGGTCACGGCCGCCGAACCGGACTACGCGACCTTCGCGCGGGACGTCACCGACATCCGGGTGATGGAGTCGCTGCGTTCGCGGCCCTTCGGGCCCGGCACCCTCCACTTCGGCTCGGTGGAGGTCACCCGCCAGGTCGTCTCGTATCTCAAACGGCGCACCCAGACCGGCGAGGTCGTCGGCGAGGAGCCGCTCGATCTGCCGCCGCGCACGCTGTGCACACGCGCGGTGTGGTGGACCCTGCCCGCGCCCGCTCTCGCCTGCCTCGCGCAGCCGGGGGCCGCGGTGGATCTCGGCGGGGCAGCCCACGCGGCCGAACACGCCTCGATCGGCCTGCTGCCGCTGTTCGCGACCTGCGACCGCTGGGACATCGGAGGGGTGTCCACCGAGCTCCATCCCGACACGGGCCTGCTCACGGTCTTCGTCTACGACGGCCACGACGGCGGCGCGGGCTTCGCCGAGCGCGGGTACAGCCGGGCGTCGGACTGGCTGACCGCGACGCGGGAGGCGATCGCCTCGTGTGAATGCGAGCGCGGCTGCCCGTCCTGCATCCAGTCGCCCAAGTGCGGCAACGGCAACGAACCCCTCGACAAGGCCGGGGCGATCCGCCTCCTGGACATCCTCCTGGACACCTGAGCGGGGGTGCGTCAGGACAGGCCTCGGCGGATGCTCCCGCTTCCCACGTGGCCGGGAGGGGGGCAGGAACAGGGACTGGCGACCGTCAGAGGTCGCGGTGGCTGCCCGAGTAGGAGCTGTCGTCGTCCTCCGTCCAGACGTCCGGTTCGGGCTGGCGGAGAGGCCGTTCCGGCATCTGGCCGCTGACCGCCGCGCCCGCGGGCACCGCCGGCGCCGGGACCACCGGCATCTGGCCGGGCCGCCCGTCCGCGGACAGCGGCACGTGGGCGGGGGCCGCCTGCCCGGCACCGCCCAGCGAGGCCGTCAGCGGAGGAAGCGATGCCAGCCGGTCCAGTCCGGACCGCACAGGCGGTTCGCCTTCGGCGAGGACGCGCGATGCCGGAAGGTCCTCGGACAGCCGTGCGGGGAGAACCACGTCCGCTGCGGCGGAGTCCGCGGGAGCACCGTTCGTCGAAGTGACGGTGGGTGCGGGATCACCGGCCTGATGAATGCCGGAAGCCGCGCCGTCAGCGTGGTGCGTGCCGGAAGCGGGATCACCGGTCTGGTGGGTGCCGGAAGCGGGGCCACCGGCCTGATGAATGCCGGAAGCCGCGCCGTCGGCCTGACGGGTGCCGATGGCGAGGCCGTCGGCCTGGGGACTGCCCGAAGCGGGGCCGTCGGCCTGGGGATTGCCCGAAGCGGGGCCGTCGGAAGCCGGTTCGCCGAGGCTGAACGTGCCGACGCCGGTGGGGAGAAGATCGACCCCGGCGGCGGAGTGGGCGCCGTCGGCCGGGGCGCCGGAGGTCCGGTCCCCGGCTGCGGGAGAGGTCGAAGTCGCCTCGGCCGCGGCTGGTTCGTCGCCGATGACCTCGGTGATGGCCTCCTGCTGGTCCTGCCGGGGAACAAGGTGGGCCGACTCCTGATCGGACAGCGTGGCCCACTGTTCCGAGTCGATGCCCGTGCCCGGCATCGTGCTCTCGGTCGTGGCGGCGACGTCGCCCGTTCCGGCGCCGGTGTCGATCTCCGTCTCCGGATGGTCTGCGCGGGCCTTGGGCCTGGCCAGGATGACGGAGGGACGTCGTACCGGTGTGGTCCCCCGGGCCTTCGCCGCGGCACCGCCGAGCATGGCCGCGCCACCGACCACCGTGGCGGCCTCCGGCGAGGCGCCCGTCTCCCCGGTCGTCCGCTGTGCCCCCGAACCTCCGGGCTGTCCGTTGCCCGCGGTGTCCCCGGTCAAGCCCTTGCGCCGCAGCCAGGCGCCCAGGTTCGCGCCCGTGAGCAGCAGGACGACGGCGAGCGCGACGTACACGCCGAAGTTGAGCCCGTCGAGCGGCAGGAAGGATGACTGGGCCGTCATCTTCGGATCGCCGGTCTTCTCCGGGACGACCACGGGCTCGGTCTGGTCACTGCCGCCGTTCGCCTCCGGCAGCGTGAGCTCGGTGTCCTTCGGCAGTTCCGTGTCCTTGGGCAGCGTGGTGTCCGTGGGCAGTGCCGGTTCCGGCTTCGGCACCGCGGTGGGCTGATGCGCCTTCGGGGTCTTGGCGACGGGCGGCTTGGCCGCCGACTGGTCCGGCTTCTTCGACGGTGTCGGCGAGGGGCTCGGGGAAGCCTTCGGAGCGGGAACGGGCACGGCAGGGGCCGAGGAGCGCTGAGAACCGACCGTGCCGCCGAGGCCGTCCGACCGGAACGCCCGGACGGAGACGTCCACCTTCTGCCCGCCCAGACCGGCCGGGAGCGCGAGGCTCGCCTGACAGGTCGAGCCCGAGCAGGCGGAGTCGGCGGAGACGGAGCCGGACTTGCCGGCCTTGACCGAGGTGATCTCGTAGGACTGGAGATCCGGTTCTGCGCCCTTCGCCCAGCTGACCTGAATCGTCGAGGAGTCCTTGAGCTGCGCCTCGACCCCGGACGGCGCCTCCGGCGGACGGCTGAGCACGAAGGTCGAGGTGGCGTAGGTCTTGTGCGTGACCTCCCCGAACAGGCTGACCGTGAACATGCCGTTGGGGGCATCACCGGGGTCGAAGGAGCCGCTGATCGTCTGGTTCGCGCCCCCGGCAGCGATCTTCTGCCGGGACACGGACGGGCCCTCGACGTACAGGGACATGCTGACCTGGTACCAGTCCGTCTTCGCGGACACGGTCACCGGCCGCGACGACTTGAGGACCTCCCCGTCCCCGGGCGACAGGATCTCGGCATCGGCCGCGTACGCCGGTGCGGCACCGACCACCAGCGCGGATGCCAGAGCCGCCGAAACGATCACCGCCGTTGTGCCCAGCCTGCGAACCCTGGTCACGACGCATCCCTTCGTGGAGAACCGTCCGCCCCCGGCCGCCTCCGCCGATGCGTAGGGCGACTGAGAGTACGCGGCACTTTATGCCAACCGTCCGCTCTTGGACCGTATGTCTAAGAAGTCGTGATTCTATTGCGACACAAGTGGTGCGGTATTACGGAAGCTCCAAAAAGCCTTTCTTGCTGGTGGCGTCTCACCTCGACTCGACGACTGCGGGCGGGACGGTGGCTCCGACGACGGCCCTCGCCGTGCGGTAATGATCCGCCCCTCACGCCGCCGCACCGACCGGACCGGCCTTGGCGGAAGCGACGGCCGTCGCGGGACCGAGGAGGGGGACCGCGAAGCGCACCGTCACCGTGACATCGGCGACGCCGTCCGACAGCGCGCACGACCGCAACGACGCACCGTTGACCGTCGTGATCGCCTTCGCGCGATCACACGCCTCGTCCGGCGTCGCCAGGGCCACGCGGGCGGCCCCGAGCGCGCCGAGGTCGGCCGCGCTCTGCGCCCGGTGCCGCGCCACACGGGCCACGCCCACCTGGACGACGACCATCGCCACCGTCCAGACGGCGGTCATGAGCGCGATCGTCCAGATGGTCGCCGAGCCGCGCTCCCGTGGGCGGCGGGTCCCGTTCTCCAAGGTCCGAGATCTCATTCGCCTGCCTCAATGTCCGCGACAATGTCCGCGACGATTCCGTCGTCCACGCGTCCTCGCTGTCCGAGCGATCCGCCACGCGCGCTCCTCCGGCCGGAGGCAGTCCGCACCTGCACGCACCCCCGGCACAGGGACCGGCCGATGCGCGCCCCTCATTCGTGTTCGCCCGGCTCCGGGGAGGCGAGGTCTCCCGTGCGGCTCGGAGACCGGGCCGGCTCCGCAGCCGTCGAGAGCGGCGCAAGGACGCCGGGTTCGGTGGCGGAGACGGCGGCGGCGCGGAGGCGAACCGGCGGGAGCGGCGACCTGAACGGCGGCCTGATAGTGGCGATGACCTCCACCCGGGTGGTGTCGGCTCCCGTGCGAATGGACACCGTGGCGCCCTCGGGAGCCAACCGCAGGACCACCGTCCTCACCTCCTCGGCGGCCTCGCCCCGTGCCGCGGCGCGTGCACCGGCCCGCGCCGCGTCGACGCATCGCAGTTGAGCACCCGTGATCGTCACCGCCCACAGAGCGGCCGACAGCACCAGCACGAGGGCCGGAAGGGCGACGGCGGTCTCCGCGGTCACCGAACCTCGATCTCGCCGATGCCACACGTCAGCCATGCGACGTCGCGGCACCCGGGCACGTCGGCGCACCACCGGTGGCCTCAGGCGGCCAGTTTCAGGGCCTTCTGAATGAGCGCGGCGAGCATGGACCTCACCTCGGCGCTCGTGACCACCTTCCAGAGCAGTGCGGCGAACCCGCAGGCGGCGATCGTGCCCACGGCGTACTCCGCGGTCGACATGCCCGCCTCGGCCCTCGTCCCCGCCTGAACCGTCCACTGGATGCTCAACTCCTGGGCACGGCACGAGAATCGGGCGGCGGCACGCCGCAGCGCGGCACACGTCCGCCGCAGGGGGTGGCCTCCCACCCGGAGGCCGGCGACCGCCCACCGTCCCAGGCGACCGAACGCCGCCCCTCGGCCCGACCACGTCGACGACCTCAAGCCCTGCGAGCCGCCCGCTCCTGCCCACCGGCAGGAGCGGGCGAACACGGAGCCGCGTCCGGAGCGGCTGGACAGCGCCCTTGCCACAGCACGCGCGAGCGCGGCCTTGCGCACGGCACGCGCGAGCGCCGTCCATCGCGCCGGACGCGCCCTGTGACGGCCCCCAGCGCCTCCGGCTCGCCGCCGGAGCAGGGTGCCCCTCGGGACGCCCGCCTCGGTGCCCGTCTGGGTGCCCGTCTGCTTCCTCCGGCCGGTCGCGGCGTGCTTGCTCATCGATCCTCCTGACCCGCTCGGGGCGGCCCGTCCGCCCACGCTGGGGCCAGGTTGCGGGATCGCGGACGGCAAAAATCGAGCCGAGCGCGATTCTGTGGACAAGAGCCCTGCGACGAGATTGTCCACAGCCGCCACGTCCTCGCCTGTGGATCATCAGCCTGGGATATGGGAGCTTGCAGGTCGTTCACCCCACTTGCTGTCCACAGGTGTGGATGACGTTGTCCACAGGTTGTTCACGGCAGGAGGATCTGCCCCGCCAGTCCTGCCACCATGGGAATGATCCCGAGGAAGACGAAGGCCGGCAGGAAGCAGAGCCCCAGCGGCGCGACGGCCTGCACGCCCACCCTTCGCGCCGCGGCCGAAGCGGTCGCCCGAGCCGTACGCCGGGCATCGTCGGCGAGCCGCGTGAGGACGTCGGCCACTGGTGCACCACTCTGCGCGGCCCGGATCATCGTCCTGGCCAAGGCGGCGAGCGCGGGCTCGTCGGCCAGGGCGGCCCAGGCCTCCTCCGGAGGAGCACCCAGGCGCATCTGAGCGCCGGCCCGCGAGAGGCGTTCGCCGACGGGACCCGCGATGGCGGCCGCGGTCGTTTCGACGGCCCCGCTCATCGGTTGCCCGGCCCGCAGACAGGCGACGATCAGGTCGACGGCGAACGGAAGGTCGGCCTCGACGCGTTCCCGGCGTCGCCTGACTTCGGCGGGCTCCCGCCTGCGCACGGCGACGAAAACGCCGACGGCCGTCGCCGTCCCCGCAAGCGCTCCCACCGGCCCTCCCACAAGGAGGAGGACCGCGAGTCCCACGGGCGCGGCGATGGCCGCTCCTCGGCGCGACGCGCTCGCGTCCACCGGCGTGTGGCCGGGCGGCCCCTGCGTCGGCGTCTGCGGGGACGGCGCCGACGACGCGATGGCGTTCAGGCGCGCGACCGGCGAACGGGCGACCGGCCAGGTCAGCACCGCCAGCGTGGTCAGGACCCCGGCCAGCACGGCGATCATGTCTCGAACCCCTTCCCGGCACGCTCATCGGGGAGCGGATCCCGGCGGCTCTTCCGCCCGGGCCACGAGCCTGTGTGTCCACCAGACGCCGGCGGCGTCGAGGGTGAGCCCGACGACCAGGCAGGCCAACCCCGCCGGGCCGCCGAGCAGGAACGCCAGCGGATTCATCCCGAGGCCGGCGGCCATCAGCAGGCCGAGCACGGGCAGGCCCGCGAGCATCCGGGCGGTCGCCCGAGGTCCGGAAAGCTGTGCGGCCACCTCCTCCCGGTGGGCCTGCGCCTCCCGCAGGGACACGCTCACCCGCTCCACCAGCGCGGTCAGGCCGCCGCCCACGGCTACGCTGACCCGCCAGCACGCGGCCAGCCTGACCAGGCCTTCACCACCACGGGCGGGTGCGGCGTTCGACAGGGCCGCGGCGACATCGCCGCCGTCCCGGGCGGCGGCGACCACAGGGGCGAGCGCGGAGGGGTCCGGCAGGCCGACCGAGGAGACCGCCCGCGCGAGGGCGTCGCCGGGAGGCCTGCCCGCCGACAGCTCGGCGGCCAGGCTCTGGCACAGCTCGATGGACGCCGCACGCCAGGCCGCCGCCGTCGCACCGGGTCGTGGACGGCGAGTGAGGGCCGCCAAGAACCTGCGCAGGTCCCTTGCCCGCCTCGTTCCGGTGAGCGACGCGAGCCGCGTCGTCCCGGAATCCGGCCCGGCCCACACCCAGGTGGCGAGGGCGGCGGCGAGCACCGCGACCAGCCCCAGGACAGGCCCGTCCGGCAGCGTCATGAGGGCCACGACCCGGCGCACCGTTCTCGCAGCACGTCGAAGGACGGGCCTCGGCTCGTCCTGCCGTGCGGGTCGAAGGTCACGGCCGGAAGCGCCGTCACCAGGCCGGACGGGCCGCGTTCGAGCACGCAGATCTCCGCCACGCGACGACGTCCGCCGCCGGCGTCCCGCACGAGGTGGATGACGAGGTCGAGCGCGGCGGCGATCTGGCTGTGCACCGCCTCCCTCGACAGGCCCGCGGCGCAGGCCAGGGCCTCCAGCCGCGCGGGCACGTCGGCGGCGTTGTTGGCGTGCAGCGTCCCGCAGCCCCCCTCGTGGCCCGTGTTGAGCGCCGCCAGGAGGTCGACGACCTCCGCTCCCCGCACTTCGCCCACCACCAGGCGGTCGGGCCGCATCCGGAGGGCCTGCCGTACGAGATCGCGCAGCCCGACCCCGCCCGCGCCCTCCAGGTTCGGCGGCCGGGCCTCGAGCCGTACGACGTGAGGGTGCGGGGGTTGCAGCTCGGCGGAGTCCTCGACCAGCAGCAGGCGCTCCGCCGGGCCCGCGAGGGAGAGCATGGCGCTCAACATCGTCGTCTTGCCGGTGCCGGTTCCCCCGGTGACCAGGAACGCCAGCCGTGCCGCCATGATCGCGCGTAGCACGGCGGCGCCGTCCTCCGCGGCGAGTTCCTCCACCGTGAACGCCCGGCGCGAGGGCAGCCGCAGGGACAGGCAGGTCCCCTCCGCCGCGATGGGCGGGAGCACCGCGTGCAGGCGCACGCCGCCGGCGAGCCGGGCATCCACATAGGGGCAGGCGTCGTCGAGGCGACGTCCGGCCGACGCGGCCAGACGCTGGGCGAGCCTGCGGACCTCGTCGTCTCCGGGGAAGGTCACGTTCGTCCTGCGCAGGCCGTCCCCATCGTCCACCCACACCTCGCGCGGCCCGTTGACCAGGACGTCCGTGACGCCCGGCTCGGCCAGCAGGGTCTCGAGGGGGCCCGCGCCGATGAGATGGGCGCGCAGCGTGCGTGCGACGGCCAGGATCTCGGCGTCGCCGAGCACGGCACGCTCCGCGCGCAGGGCCGTCGCCACCTGGGCCGCGGTGGGAGCGGCGCCGGTCTGCGACAGCCGTACGCGGACCGCCTCGACGAGATCCGCGCCGACGCCGGGAACGGTCACCGGGCCTTCTCGGGTCATGGGCCGTCCGCCCCGATGGAGGGCCGGCCCGTCCTGCCGGTCGGGAAGCCGCCCAGCAGGGCCTCGAGCAGCTCCCCGCAGAAGCGGCCCAGCGGGGAACGGCGCAGCGGCGGCGGATCGCCCCGATCCAGCGTCTCCACGAGCCCGCGCACCTCCGGCAGCACGCCCGCGCACGGGACCGACAGAGAGGCCGCGACGACCTCCGGGTCGAGCGTTCCCGCGCGCATCACCAGGCGCAGGTCGCCGGTCCCCGGCCGGAGCAGCGCCACCGTCTGGGCCGTCGCGAGCGCTCCCCGCAGATCCGCGGGAACGACGACGATCGTCGCGGCGGCCCTGGCGAGGGCCTCCGCCTCGCCTTCGCCGGCATGCCTCGGCAGGTCGACCACGACCAGGTCGCAGCCGCGCCGCGCGGCGTCGAGCACGACGCGCATCGCCTCCCGGGGGATCCGCACCGGCTCGCCGCGGTGCGCCGACAACACGGTCAGTTCGCCGAAGGTGGGCAGCGCCTCCTGCAGGGCGGCGAAGCTCACCCTGCCCTCCCTTCCGACGACGTCGGGCCAGCGGGCGCCCAGGGCCTCCTCCTGGCCGAGCAGCACGTCGATGCCTCCGCCGAGCGGATCGGCGTCGACGAGGAGCGTTCGGAGCCCGGCGCGGGACGCCGTCAACGCCAGGGACGCCGCGAGGACGCTCGCACCGGCGCCTCCCTTCCCCGCGGCGACGCACACGACCGTGCCCGCCCTGGTCGCGGGTTCGGCCGCGTCGCCGAACTCCTCCACGAGAAGCCGCTCGGCCTCGGGCAACTCCAGCACGGTGTGCGCCCCGACGGCGACGCACCTGCGCCACATGTCGGGGTCGTCGGCCGTCCGCGTCACGACGACCACGTTCCGCCGGGCCGGCGGACTCGTGGCGGCGAGCTCGTCCGCCAGGTCACCGCCGACCACGACCAGCGGCGCCCGGGGCCAGTACGGCCTGGCGTGGGCGGCCGCGTGGGCCACGTCGAGCTCGACGCCCGCGGCGGCGGCGATGCGGAGCAGATCGTCGAGGAGTTCCTGGTCGTCGGTTATGGCCAATGGGCGTGGCATCGGTGTCTCCCTGTCGTCCGGGACGACTCGGCGTTCGGGAGGACCACAATGCGAGCGACCGCCACCGGGCCGGGGCGGCGAACCACGTTCTGTGGACGAGACTCCGCCTGTGGACAAGACCGAGCGGTTCGCTCTGATCGGCAAAGCCCGCCATAAGATCAAGAAAAGGGGCGACCCCCGCCGGGGGGGATAGCGGGGGTCGCCGTAGCGGTCCGGCTCTGGGGGGGTAGAGCCGGTCCCGTATTACAAGAAAGCTTTAAACAAGAGACCGGGGCATGGCAAGGGTCCGTCACCCCCGGGACGCTCGCCGTTCCGAATCAGAGACACACCGTATGCTGCCTGATCACGAGAGGGACGTCGAGAACCCTGTCGAATCTGAGTAAAACTTTTTCCAAAAGTCAGTGTGGCATGTCGACAGGCGCGGTCGCAACGGGTGAGAACGACAACCACGGGGAGTCACCCACCGCATCCGCCATACCGACATACGGCATCAATGGTGACAAAGGTATAGGAATGACGCAGGTGACTCGCTAAAGCTCTTGGAACCGGGGGTTTTCATCCCGGGGGAACGGACGTAAAAAGGGATTACGGACCTGCGGGTCCGCGTACGGCATCGGGTACCCACGCGCGACCAGCCGCGGGAGGCGTGTCGAGACGGGCTTGACCCGCTCCGACAATTTCAGGTGCACGCTTGGTAACCCGGTGACACGTACTGGCGGCGGCGTCCCACACCAGGGACGCCGTCTGCTTTGTCCACACACCCGCAGGCACACCCCGCACATCGGCGCCCGCACCCGCACCCGCACCCGCGCCCGCACCGAGCCTGCACGTCATCACGGCCGCCCACGGTGCCCGTCCGCGAGCGGCGCCCGCGCCCGGTCGTCTCCACACGCGGCCGCGCGAGTCGTCCCACCGCTGCCCACCGTCGGCTCCGCACGCGGCCGCGCACGTCGCCGCCGACGCTGCGCACGGGTGCCCACGCCCCTGCCGTAGCCGGCGGCGGGCGCGTCAGCGGGACATGGCCTCGCAGATCGCCGTCGTCTCGCGCACGCCGTGGACGACCGCCGAGGCACAGTGCCGCACCCACGTGCCGACGCCCTCGCCCGTGCCCTTCAGGTACGCCCTGAGGCCTTCGGCGTACGCGTCACCGAGGGCGGCGTGGCCCACCTCCACTACGGCCAGCGACTTGGGGTCCAGACCGAGGTCGACCAGCGTGAGCCGTTCTGCGGCCCGGGCGACCAGGCCGTCGGCCACGCCGAAGGGACGCAGCACCGCCAGCTCCGCGTGCACGATCGCGGCGAGCACGAGGGCGGGCGCCGTTGCGGAGGCCGTGACCAGCCCGGCGAGGGCCGACATGCGCGCCGCGGTCTCCTCCGGTCCGGGCGCCGGGCCGAGCCCGAGCGGATCGGCGGTCGTGGGCTCGGTGCGCGGCCTGCCGGGCTCGGCGGTCAGGCCTGCCGCCGCGAGCGCGTGCAGCCGGGCGAGCACCTGGCGTGGCGCCGACCGCCACGTGGGGGCCAGCCGGCCGAGTTCGGCCGAGGCGCGCAGCGCGCCCTGCACGACGGGGTCGGTCACCTCGCCCATGCGCAGCGGCTCGAGCGGCACGTCCACACCCTCGATCGCGGCGGAGGCACGCGCGCCGCGCAGGGCCGACTCGGCCGACACCTCAGGACTGCGCCGGCGCAGGATCCGGTGACGGTAGAGCCGGTCGACGGCCTCGCGGGCCTCCTGTACGGCCTCGGGCACGCCGGGCAGCCCGGCGATGACGGCCAGGGGATCGCTCACAGCCCCCGACCATACCCGCCGGTAGAACGTCGTTCGCCGAGGAGGTGCGGCCGTTCACCGCACAACGGCGACACCGGTCTCGGCGGCCTCCTCGCCTGCGGCTAAGTTTGCAGGCCAAAGGCCGGTAACCGGACAAAACGCCCCCACCCCGATTACTTGTACTTGACACCGCTCGCCTGGTGAAGTGGGACACGACATACCCCTGCTTGGCCGAGGCGGCCGAACGAGAGACAACCTTTTAGACGCTGAAGGAGCACGGAGTGGCCACCGAGACCCCCGGTCAGGAAACCCAGGAGACGCTGTCGAACCTGCTGAGCGAGACGCGCCGGTTCGAGCCCCCGGCGGACCTGGCGTCGGCCGCGAACGTCACGGCGGACGCCTACGAGGAGGCCGCCCGGGACCGGCTCGCCTTCTGGGAGCGCGCCGCGGAGCGGCTGACGTGGGCGGAGCGCTGGGACACCACGCTGGAGTGGGAGCCGCCCTTCGCCAAGTGGTTCGTCGGCGGCAAGCTCAACGTCGCCTACAACTGCGTCGACCGCCACGTGGAGGCCGGCCGCGGCGACAAGGTCGCCTACTACTGGGAGGGCGAGCCCGAGGGCGACAGCCGTACGATCACCTACGCCGACCTGCAGAAGGAGGTCGCGAAGGCGGCCAACGCGCTGCAGGAGCTGGGGGTGCGCAAGGGCGACCGGGTCGCGGTCTACATGCCGATGATCCCCGAGCTGCCGATCACCCTGCTGGCCTGCGCCCGGATCGGCGCGATCCACTCGGTGGTCTTCGGCGGTTTCTCCGCCTCCGCCCTGAAGAGCCGCATCCACGACGCGGACGCCAAGGTCGTCGTCACGGCCGACGGCGGCTTCCGCCGCGGCGCGCCGAGCGCGCTCAAGCCGACGGTCGACGAGGCGGTCGCCGAGTGCCCCGGTGTCGAGCGCGTCCTCGTGGTGCGCAGGACCGGCCAGGACGTCGCGTGGAGCGACCGGGACGTCTGGTGGCACGACCTCGTGGACCGCCAGCCGGCCGAGCACGAGCCCGTGCCGCACGACGCCGAGGACCCGCTGTACATCCTCTACACCAGCGGCACGACCGGGAAGCCCAAGGGCATCCTGCACACCACCGGCGGCTACCTCACCCAGGTCGCCTGGACCCACGACGCGGTCTTCGACCTCAAGCCCGAGACCGACATCTACTGGTGCACGGCCGACATCGGCTGGGTCACCGGGCACTCCTACATCGTGTACGGCCCGCTCGCCAACGGCGCGACCAGCGTGATCTACGAGGGCACCCCGGACACCCCGCACCGCGGCCGCTTCTGGGAGATCGTGCAGAAGTACAAGGTCACGATCCTTTACACCGCCCCCACCGCGATCCGTACGTTCATGAAGTGGGGCGACGACATCCCGGCGAAGTACGACATGTCGTCCCTGCGGGTGCTCGGGTCGGTCGGCGAGCCGATCAACCCCGAGGCGTACGTCTGGTACCGCGAGCACATCGGCGCCGGCCGCTGCCCCGTCGTGGACACGTGGTGGCAGACGGAGACGGGCGGCATCATGATCAGCCCGCTTCCCGGCGTCACGGCCGCCAAGCCCGGCGCCGCCATGCAGCCGCTGCCCGGCATCGCGGCCGACGTGGTCGACGACCAGGGCAACTCGGTGCCGAACGGCGGCGGCGGCTTCCTCGTGGTCCGCGAGCCGTGGCCGGCCATGCTCCGGACCATCTGGGGCGACGACAAGCGCTACGTCGACACCTACTGGTCGCGGTTCGAGGGGATGTACTTCCCCGGCGACGGCGCCAAGCGCGACGAGGACGGCGACCTGTGGCTGCTCGGCCGGGTGGACGACGTCATGCTCGTCTCCGGGCACAACATCTCCACGACCGAGGTCGAGAGCGCGCTGGTCAGCCACCCGAAGGTGGCCGAGGCGGCCGTCGTGGGCGCCACCGACCCGCTGACCGGCCAGGCCATCGTGGCCTTCGTGATCCTGCGCGGCAGCGCTGAGGAGAGCGACGACATCGCCGCCGAGCTGCGCGCCCACGTGGCCAAGACGCTCGGCCCGATCGCCAAGCCGCGGCAGATCCTGGTCGTGCCCGAGCTGCCGAAGACCCGCTCCGGCAAGATCATGCGCCGGCTGCTGCGCGACGTGGCGGAGAACCGCTCCCTCGGCGACGTCACCACGCTGACCGACAGCTCGGTCATGAACCTGATCGCGGAGAAGCTGCCCAGCGCCAAGAGCGACGACTGATCGCGAGCCGCCCGATCTCTTGAGGAAGGCGTGGACGTACGGCGTCCGCGCCTTCCTCGTCTCCGCCCACGCCACGGGTTCGGGCGTAACGGGGAGCGGGCAGATCGCCTGGGGCGTCATATTCCGCCCGTCTGTGGGCAGGTCCCCGCCTGTGCGGCCTCCGGACTGCGGTCATCCACAGGCGAAGGGCTTCGCGTGCACATGCGCGGACGGGCACGAGATGATGTTTGATAGTCGCAGATAGGAGATCGCTCATGCCCGAGGACGAATCGCTCGGTGCGCTGGTCGCCCAGGCGAGCCATCACATCTCGACCCTCGTACGGTCGGAGATCGAGCTGGCGAAGGCCGAGCTCAAGTTCGACGCGAAGCGGGTCGGGATGGCCGCCGGGCTGTTCGGCGCCGCGGCCTTCATCGGGCACCTGTGCCTGATCCTGGCCTCCTTCGCGATCGCGTACGCCCTCGTGGCCGTGGGGCTGGCCACCTGGCTCGCGTTCACGATCGTCACCGTGTTCTACCTCCTGATGGCCGGGTTGCTGATCTTCATCGGCTACCGGCGGCTCAAGGGGCTGACCGGCATGAAGCGCACCAGGCGGAGCCTGCGCGGCCTCGGGGGCCCGGAGGAGGCCGAGGAGCTGCCGGAGCAGGTTCCGGCCGCTGCGCCGCGGCCCGCGGCCCCGGCGCCGCCGCCGTACACCGGCCCGACCGCCGGGCAGGTGGGCGCCCACCGGGAGTCCGTGAGCGATGCCGGTTGACGAGACGCTGATCGAGGTCGACGGCCCCTGGACGCACCGGACGGTGCACGCGGGCGGCGTGCGGTTCCACGTTGCCGAGGCCGGAGACGGGCCGCTCGTCCTGCTGCTGCATGGGTTCCCCCAGTTCTGGTGGACCTGGCGGCACCAGCTCACGGCGCTGGCCGCGGCCGGTTACCGCGCCGTCGCCGTCGACCTGCGCGGATACGGCACCAGCGACAAGCCGCCGCGCGGATACGACCTGCCCACCCTGGCCGTGGACGCGGCGGGCCTGGTGCGCGCACTCGGCGAGACGAGCGCCGTCGTGGTGGGCCACGACTGGGGTGGTCTGCTGGGCTGGACGATGGGCGTCCTCGACCCGAAGGTGGTGCGGCGGCTGGTCGCGGTGTCGGCGCCGCACCCGCTGCGCCTGCGCGCCGCGCTGTTCACCGATCCGCTGGGGCAGCTCAAGGCCAGCCGCTACGCCCTGGGGTTCCAGCTGCCCTTCCTGCCCGAGCGGAAGCTGACCCGCAAGGGCGGCGCGGCGGTGGGCCGGCTCGTCCAGAAGTGGGCCGGGCCGCAGTGGCCGGGCGACGGCGTGACACACGTGTACCGGGAGGCGATGCGCATCCCGGCGGTCGCCCACTGCGCGCTGGAGTACTACCGCTGGTTCGCCCGCTCCCAGATCCGCCCGGACGGCTTCCGCTACGCCCGGCAGATGCGCGCCGAGATCGAGGCGCCGACCCTGCAACTGCACGGGGCGCTCGACCCGTGCGTCCTGCCGCGCACCGCGCAGGGCTCCAGCAGGTTCGTCGCCGCGCCGTACCGATGGCGGCTGATCGAGGGCGCCGGGCATTTCCCGCACGAGGAGCGGCCCGAGCAGTTCAACGCCGAGCTCATCTCCTGGCTCTCCGACCCCGAACCCGACCGCTGAGACGCCGGACGGCGCCCCGCCCCCCGCAGCCGTCCTCCCCCGCAGCCATGACCGGCTGCCGGATCGACACCCGTGATCTTGTAGAAGATAGTAGAAATGTGCCCTGAAGTGGCCCAACTTCCTGGTTGATCTAGGATGCTCCAGGAGATCGCCGGCGCTTCGGCCGCCCTGAACCGCCCACGCGCCCTGCGGAGAGATCATGCGTGACCGTGACGAAGCGGGCCGCCCCCGCAATGCACGTCCTCGCGACGAGTACGGCAGGCCGCTCCCCAGAGGCACCGAGGGAGTACCCAGGGTGCCGGACGACTACGCCCCCGCCGCCGGGGAGGCGCTGGAGGAGGCCAGGAAGCTGCTCGCCGCGGGCCGGCCGTTCCACGCCCACGAGGTGCTGGAGGCCCGCTGGAAGACCGGCCCGGCCGAGGAGCGCGAGCTGTGGCAGGGGCTCGCGCAGATATGCGTCGGCCTCACGCACATCCAGCGCGGCAACCTCGCCGGCGCCGCCGCCCTGCTGACCCGTGGATCCGCCCGGCTGGGCGCGTACGGCTCGACCCGGCCCTACGGACTCGACCTGCGGGCCCTGGCCGTGGAGGCCGACGCGATCACGGCCGTCCTCGACGAGGGGAACGCCGACGCCGGCTCCGCCGTCTCCGCCATCCTCGCCCGCCTGACCCCCGGCGAATAGCCCGGCGCGTCAGTCGCAGTCCTGCGTGCCTACACGGACCACGGCGGCGCTACCGTCCTTCGCGTCGGGCATGACCTCCTCCGCCGTGAGGGCGAAGCCCGTCTCCGGCTGGTCCGTCGCGGCGGCGAAGATCACTCCGAGCACGCGGCCCTCCGGACTCAGCAGTGGCCCGCCCGAGTTGCCGGGCTGGACCTTGCCCCTGATGGCATAGACCTCGCGCTCCACCTTGCGCTGGTTGTAGATGTCGTACGACTCGGCGCGCTGCTTGACCCTGACGCGCGCGGCGCGCGGTGTGAAGGGTTGTCCCTTCGGGTACCCGGCGATGATCGCGCTGTCGCCCTTCTCGGCGGTCATGTCGAAGCGCAGCGCGCCGATCGGGAGGTCCTGGACGAACAGCACCGCGATGTCGCGCTCGGGGTTGTACAGCACGACCCGGGCGTCGTACTGGTTGCCGTCGTAGTCGGTCACCCGCAGCCCCTCCGTGACGCCGGCGACGACGTGGGCGTTGGTCATGATCCGCTGCCGGGCGTAGACGAACCCGGTCCCCTCGATGCGCTTGCGGCAGCTCGGTGCGGTGCCCTGCACCTTGACGATCGCCCTGCGGGCCCGGACGAGGGCGGGACTGCCGTTGATCAGGCTCTGGTCCGGCGGCGGCACGTTCTGGCCGCCGATGGAGGTGATGACCTGCGGCCACTCCGAGGTGCTGACGAAGTCCCTGAATTGCTTCTGCAGCGCTCCCACGCCGTCCGGGATGGCGTCGTCGACGCTCTGCCAGATCACCGAGCCGTTGATCTGGTCCTTGACCAGCGGCTGACCGATGCTCATCGAGACCATCAGGGAGCCGATCAACCAGGCGATGGCCAGAACCGACAGGCCGCTGGCGACCGAGCCGCCGAAGGCGTCGACCGCCTTGGCTGGCTCCCACGTGACGTGGCTACGGGCCATGGCGCCGATGGTGGAGGACGCGAACTGCCCGACGGTGGCCGTCAGGAAGACGATGACGATGGCTAACAGGGCCCGCTCGATGTCGCCGCTGACGATCGCTCCCGCCAGGGGTGGCGCGATGAACAACCCCAGGATGGCGCCGCCGACGAATCCGATGAAGCTGAAGGCCCCGATGATGAAGCCCTGCCGGTAGCCCGACACCGCGAAGGCCACCACCAGGCCGATCAGGATGAGATCCAGAAGATCGCCGCGCACAGTTTCCACGGTATAGGCACGCCAGTCGTCGTGTGCGGGCGTCTGCCGGGTCTCGTCGCCATACGCGGCGTACGAGCACTCCGCCGGCTCAGCCCCGCGCGGCCAGGTTGACGACCTCGGGAGGAAGATCCTCGACACGTGAGCGGTCCCAGGGGCGCTCGAAGCCGGCCGCCGTGAGCACGCCGTCCAGCACCCCGGCGGTGAAGCCCCACACGAGCAGGCCGCGTACGCGGAACGCCACGGAGGGGGCGATGCCGCGCGGGTGACGCAGCCGCAGCCGGTTGGCCGGGTCGACCAGCTCCGCGACCGGGACCCGCTCGACGGCCTCGACCTCGTCGGGAGACGCGGCGTGCACGGCGCAGGGCGTGTGCCACCAGGCGAGCACGGGCGTCACCCGGTTGTCGCTGCGCCATACGTAGAGCTCCGGCATTGTCCCGACGACCTCGACGCCGGCGGGGTCGAGTCCGGTCTCCTCCTGCGCCTCCCGCAGCGCGGCGCCGATCGGGCCGTCGTCCCCGGGATCGACGCCGCCGCCGGGGAACGCGGGCTGGCCGGCGTGCACGCGGCCCTTCGAACTGCGCTGGATGAGCAGGATGTCGGGGCCTTCCGGCCCCTCGCCGAACAGCAACAGCACCGCGGCCGAGCGGCCGGAGCCGTTCGCCGGCGGCCGCAACGCGGTGGGGACAGGGCTGTGCGCTGCCTTCGCGGCCAGCTCCGTCAGCCAAGCGGGAGCCACGACCACCTCCACATCGTCACACGGGGCACAAGCAGGCCCAGGCGTGCCGTACAACCACGGAAGAACGTCCGAGCTTCCCGATCACCGCGGATTCACGAGAACGGGCCCGGACGCACCAGCTTGCGCGCCTCGTCCGGGTCGGTGGGGCCGGTGCCGTACGACGGGCAGAGCGCGGCGAGGGGGCACACGCCGCAGGCGGGCTTGCGCGCGTGGCAGATGCGGCGGCCGTGCCAGATCAGCCGATGTGACAGCATCGTCCATTCGGACTTGGGAATCAGCTCGCCGACCTCGTGCTCGATCTTCACCGGATCGGTCTCGGCCGTCCAGGCGAAGCGCCTGGTCAGCCGCTGGAAGTGCGTGTCGACGGTGATGCCGGGGACGTCGAAGGCGTTGCCGAGCACGACGTTCGCGGTCTTGCGGCCTACGCCGGGGAGCTTGACCAGGTCGGCCAGCTTGCCCGGAACCTCCCCCTTGTGGTGTTCACAAAGGGCCTGCGCCATCCCGATGATGCTGTTGGCCTTCGCCCGGAAGAAGCCGGTCGACTTGATGATCTCCTCGAGTTCGGCCCGATCGGCACCGGCGTAGTCGGCCGCGGTCCGGTACTTCGCGAAGAGCACCGGCGTGACCATGTTGACTCTCTTGTCCGTGCACTGCGCCGAGAGGATCGTGGCGACCAGCAGCTCCAGAGGGTTGCCGAAGTCGAGTTCGCAATGGGCGTCGGGGTAGGTCTCGGCCAGAATCCGGTTGATCCGCCGCGCCCGCCGCACCAGCCCCAGGCGGGTCTCGGCCTGGCGCTGACGCCGTCGGGGAGCGGCCGTGTTCGTCGCCATGCCGCAAGCGTAGGGCCTCGGACGACCGCCCATCCCACGGTCCGCCGCGACGGGAACCTTGTCACACATGCCACATATGCGGCCTGTATTTGCCAATTTGTCCCTACGCTGCGCAATACACTGAGCCCGTAGGGGGACGTCCGGCCGCCCGAGCCGGTCGAGCGCGCAATGGGCGTAAGGATAGGTTTCCGCCAAGATTGTGTTGTTTCGCCAGGCACCACGCACACGACTGCGAGCCGGGATCGACGCCATGCCACGCAACGGGACACCCCGTAATGCGTCGCGGAAGGCGTGGGTCACAATGGCTAGCACGGAGCCGGCGACCGAGCGCGCCCGCAGCAAGGAGGCACCGTGAGCACCGAGGAAGTACTGAGCAAGGCGCCGCTGTTCTCCGCGCTCGACCGCGAGAGCGCCGCGGCTCTGCGTGCGAGCATCACCGAGGTGGAGCTGCCCAAGGGCCGCACCCTCTTCAGTGAGAACGAGACGGGCGACCGGCTCTACGTCGTGCTCGAGGGCAAGATCAAGCTGGCGCGCACCGCCCCCGACGGCCGGGAGAACCTGCTGAGCGTGCTCGGCCCCGGCGAGATGTTCGGCGAGCTGTCGCTGTTCGACCCGCGGCCGCGTACGGCCTCGGCGATCGCGCTGACCGACGTGCGCCTGGCGGGGCTGGGCCACGACGACCTGCGGCCGTGGCTGACCGGCCGGCCCGAGGTCGCCCTCCACCTGCTGCGTGCCCTGGCCCAGCGGCTGCGCCGTACGAACGACGTGCTCGCGGACCTCGTCTTCACCGACGTCCCGGGGCGTGTCGCCAAGCAGCTCCTCGACCTGGCCGACCGTTTCGGGCAGAAGACCGACGACGGCATCCGGGTGCACCACGACCTCACCCAGGAGGAGCTCGCCCAGCTCGTGGGCGCCTCACGGGAGACGGTCAACAAGGCCCTGGCCGACTTCGCCCAGCGCGGCTGGCTGCGCATCGAGGCCAAGGCCGTGGTGATCATGGACAGGGAGCGGCTCTACAACCGCTCGCGCTAAAGGTTCTTCAGGTAGTCGAGCTGGGCCGCCACCGACATCTCGGCGGCCGGCCACAGCGTCCTGTCCACCTCGGCGTAGACCATCTCGACGATCTCGCGGGCGTCTCTCGCGCCGTTGCGGATCGCCTCGCGGATCTGCTCCAGCCGCTCACGCCGGTGGGCGATGTACGCGTCGAGCACCCCGGACGGGTCGGGCAGCACGGGCCCGTGGCCGGGCAGCAGCGCCGCGGCCTCCAGCATCTCGGCCCCCTGCCGCAGCCTGTCGAGGCTGCGCAGGTAGTCGCCGAGGTTCCCGTCGGGGGCGATCACGGTCGTGCCCCGGCCGAGGACGGTGTCGCCGGTGAGCATGGCCCGGTCGCCGGGCAGCCAGAAGCACAGCGAGTCGAACGAGTGGCCCGGCGTGCCGACGACCCGCACCTCCACGTCGCCGGCCGTGACGACGTCGCCGTCGCCCAGGCCCTCCTCGCCCAGACGGTGCCGGGGGTCGAGCGCCCGCACCGGCGCGCCCAGCATCCGCGCGAGCGTCCCCGCGCCCTCGCTGTGGTCGGAGTGGCCGTGCGTCAGCAGGACGGCGGTCACCCGGCGGCCGTCCACCCGCTCGGCGACCCGCCGCAGGTGGGCCTCGTCGTCGGGGCCGGGGTCGACGACCAGCACGGCCCGCTCCCCGCCGACGATCCACGTGTTGGTGCCGTCGAGGGTCATCGGCGACGGATTGGGCGCCAGCACGTTCACGGCGCTCGCCGTGCCCGCGCCGTCCGGTCCCTCCACGGGGATGCGCAGCCCGCTCACTCGCCCGTCTCTCCTGTCTCGGGGAACATCAGCACCATCCGCCCGTCCACCTCGGCGGGTTCCGGCAGGACGGTCGTGATCGACCGGGGGCAGGCGAGCACGTCGCCGGCCGACTCGAACGCCGCCATCTCGGCCAGCGTCCGGAAGGTGGGCGGCAGCAGGTGCGCCGTGCCCGCCCTCGCGGCGGCCAGCGCGTCCCGCGGCCGCATCCAGGCGACCCCCGACGCCTCCCCGCCCACGTCACGCGTACGCTGCCCGGGGGGCAGGGCCGCCACGAAGAAGCGGGTGTCGAAGCGCCGGGGCTCCACGACCGGCGTGATCCAGTGCGCCCACGCCTTGAGCAGGTCGGACCTGAGCACGAGACCGCGCCGGTCGAGGAACTCGGCGAACGACAGCGTGCGCGCGATCAGCGCGAGGCGGTCGGCCTCCCAGCCGGGTCCGGTGGTGTCCGTCACCACCGCGTCCGGGCCGGGCCCGGCCAGGAGCACGCCCGACTCCTCGAACGTCTCGCGAACGGCGGCGCAGACGAGGCCCCGGGCCGTGCTCTCGTCGGCCCGGAAGACCTCGCCCCACTCGGCGGGCGAGGGGCCCGCCCAGGCCACGGCGTGATCGGCGTCCCGCGGGTCGACCGACCCGCCGGGGAACACGTAGGCGCCGGCGGCGAAGGCCATCGTGGCCGTGCGCCTGAGGAGGTACACCTCCAGGGGATCATCACGCAGCAGCACCACCGTGGCCGCGTCCCGGGCGGGGACGGGGGCCAGGCGGCCGGCGAGGATCTCCCGCGCCCGCTCGCCGACCTCGCCGGGCAGCGGAAACCCCATGAGGCCCTCCAGAACAACCATCGGTTCAACCGGCCCCATGCTCCCCCACGCCTTCGCGAGACCGCAAACCCCGGTTCCGGTGAGCCGGACGGACCCGTCAGCGGACCTCCGCGATGACCTCCACCTCGACCGGGGCGTCGAGCGGGAGGACGGCCACGCCGACCGCGCTCCGCGCGTGCCTGCCCGCCTCGCCGAACACCTCGCCGAGCAGTTCGCTGGCGCCGTTCACGACCTGCGGCTGCCCGGTGAAGCCGGGAGCGCTCGCGACGAACCCGACCACCTTCACGATCCGCACGACCTGCGACAGGTCGCCCACCAGGGCCTTGATGGCCGCCAGGGCGTTGACGGCGCAGATGCGCGCCTGTTCCTTGGCCTCCTCGGCCGACACCTCCGCGCCGACCTTGCCGGTGACGCCCAGCTCGCCCTTCACGAGCGGGAGCTGGCCGGAGGTGTAGACGTGGTCGCCCGTCCGTACGGCGGGCACGTACGCGGCCAGCGGGGGCACGACCTCGGGCAGCGTGAGCCCGAGCTCGGCGAGGCGCTCCTCCGGGGTCGCCATCACTTGGGCCGCTTCATGTAGGCGACCAACTGCTCCGGGTTGGGCCCCGGGATGACCGAGACGAGCTCCCACCCGTCTTCGCCCCAATTGTCCAGAATCTGCTTCGTCGCGTGCGTGAGCAGCGGCACGGTGACGTATTCCCACTTGGTCATGGCCAAAGGCTATCGAGGCGGGGCGTGCCCCGGGGTGCTCAGGAACGCGGTTCGGGCGGGAGCCCCGTTGGCGAACCCTTACCCGATCGGTCGCGGCGGGGGACGACCCCCGCGTATCGGCAGGTAACCCTTGGGTAGCCTTCCTCACGTGGGCGATTGCAGCAGGCACGCCGACGCGGAGGAGGCACGGTGAGTCAGCCGACCGGCGGTCGCGCCGGAAGCAACGGGGAGGCCCGTGACACCGACTGGGACGGCGTGCGCCTGCACGTGGTGAGCGGCAAGGGCGGCACCGGGAAGACCACGGTGGCCGCCGCGCTCGCGCTCGCCCTGGCGGCGGGCGGGCGCAAGGTGCTGCTCGTCGAGGTCGAGGGACGGCAGGGCATCGCCCAGGCGTTCGACCTGCCGCCGCTGCCGTACGAGGAGCGCAAGATCGCCGTCGCGCCCGGCGGCGGCGACGTGTACGCGCTGGCCGTCGACCCCGAAGAGGCGATGCTCGAATACCTCGAGATGTTCTACGGCATCAAGCGCGTGGGCAAGGCGCTGACCCGCATGGGCGTGGTCGACTTCGCCACGACCATCGCCCCCGGCCTGCGGGACGTCCTGGTCACCGGCAAGACCAGCGAGGCCGTACGGCGCCGCGACAAGCAGGGCCGGAGGGTGTACGACGCGGTGGTCATGGACGCGCCCCCGACCGGCCGCATCGCCCGCTTCCTGAACGTGACGCAGGAGGTCGCCGGGCTGGCCCGGGTCGGGCCCATCAAGAACCACGCCGACCTCGTACGGGGCGTCCTCGCCTCCCCGGAGACGGCGGTCCACTTCGTGACGCTGCTCGAGGAGATGCCCGTTCAGGAGACGCTGGACGGCATCGAGGAGCTGCGCTCGACCGGGCTTCCGGTCGGTGGCGTGTTCGTCAACATGGTGCGCCCCGCCGGGCTGCCCGAGGGCGTGCTGGAGGCGGCCGGCCAGGGCAGGTTCGACTCCGCCGAGCTCGCGCTCGGCCTCAAGGCGGCCGGGCTGACGGATGCCACGGCCGACGCGTCCGCGGTCGCCGAGGCGCTCGCCCGGGAGGTGACCGAGCACGCCCTGCGGACCGAGCTGGAGAAGCGGGAGCGCGTCACGCTGGAGGAGGCCGGCGCGCCGCGCTACGACCTGCCGCTGCTGCCCGACGGCGCCGACCTGGCCGGGCTCTACGAACTGGCCGACGCCCTGCGCGCCCAGGGTGTGGCGTGAACGACCGTATCGAGTGCATCGACGAGAGGCTGAGCTGTGACCAGGACGGCGCCCGCGCTGGACATCGACGCGATCTTGGATGATCCGGACACCCGGATCATCGTGTGCTGCGGCTCGGGCGGTGTCGGCAAGACCACGACGGCCGCGGCCCTCGGGCTGCGCGCCGCCGAGCGGGGCCGCTCGGTGGTCGTCCTGACCGTGGACCCCGCCAGGCGGCTCGCCCAGGCGATGGGCCTGACCGAGCTCGACAACACCCCTAGACGGGTCCACGGGGTGGACGGCGCCGGAGAGGCCGGCGGCGAGCTGCACGCGATGATGCTCGACATGAAGCGGACCTTCGACGAGATCATCGAGGCCCACGCCGACCCCGAGCGGGCCCGGCAGATCCTGACGAACCCCTTCTACCAGTCGTTGTCGTCCAGCTTCTCCGGCACGCAGGAGTACATGGCCATGGAGAAGCTGGGCCAGCTGCGCCGCTCGGACGAGTGGGACCTGATCGTGGTGGACACCCCGCCGTCGCGGTCGGCGCTCGATTTCCTCGACGCCCCCGAGCGTCTCGGGCGGTTCCTCGACGGCAGGCTGATCCGCATCCTCACGGCACCGGCCAAGGCCGGCGGACGCAGCGCGTTCAAGCTGCTCAACGCCGGCTTCGGGATGGTCGCGGGCATCCTGACCAAGGTCATCGGGGCCCAGGTGCTGCGGGACATCCAGATGTTCGTCACCGCGCTCGACGCGGTGTTCGGCGGCTTCCGGCAGCGCGCCGAACAGACGTACCGGCTGCTCCAGGCACCCGGCACCGCGTTCGTCGTCGTCGCCGCGCCGGAGCGCGACGCGATGCGCGAGGCGTCCTACTTCGTGGAGCGGCTGGCCGACGAGCGCATGCCGCTGGCCGGGCTCGTCGTCAACCGCGTGCACCGTCCGCTGGCGCCGTCGCTGTCGGCGGCGCGCAGCTCCGCCGCCGCCGAGGAGCTCGACGCCAGGGGCGAGCACGAGCTGACCGCCGCCGTGCTGCGGCTGCACGCCGGAAGGATGCAGCTCGCCGCCCGGGAGCGGCGCCAGCAGGAACACTTCACCTCGGCCCATCCGACGGTGCCCATCGCACAGGTGCCCGCGATGCCCGAGGACGTGCACGATCTGGCGGGACTGCGCCAGATCGGGCAACTCCTCGCGTCCTGAGGACATGTCGTCCGGCGTCCCGCTCCCCAGCGGGACGCCGCGCCGGGGTCAGCCGGCGATCAGCTCGTTCGTCCGCTCGTACTCTTCCTTGGCGGACTCCAGCAGGTCTCGCCAGGACTCCACGTCCGGCCTGCGCCTCAGCAGCGCGCGCCGTTCCCTCTCCGTCATCCCGCCCCACACCCCGAACTCGATGCGGTTGTCCAGCGCATCGGCGAGGCATTCGGTACGGACGGGGCATCCACGGCAGATGAGCTTGGCCCGGTTCTGTGCGGCGCCTTGCACGAAGAGTGCGTCAGGATCCGCACCTCGGCAGGCGGCACGGGAGGTCCAATCCGTGATCCACATGTTCGACCCCACTCCCCTTAGGTGGTCAGTCGTCGTTTCGGCCGACGGGCGCGGGCGTCGGGCCTCCTGGTTGCAGTAGCCGCAGAGGAGAAAGTACGCAAGGAAACGATCGAACCGACATACCCCGGGGGGACCAAATTCGTGCATGGTCATGTCAGGCCATGTGGCCGGGAATGACTAGTCCCCCCCTCGCGGGGGTAATGCGGTTGCGTGAGGTCGATGCCGGGAGAGCCGCCAAACGGACGTACCCTTGGTTCCGTGCAAGCTCACGGCAAAACTCTGGCATCCCGGACAGGTGCGGCCCTGCGTCTTGTCGGCGCCGCGGGCGTCGCGGGAGTGCTGGCGGCGGCGATTGCACTACCCGCCGTCGGCGGGGCCGGCGTCACGGTCAAATCGAGCATCGAGACCCTGAGCCTCAAGCCGGCGGACCTCGACGAACCGCCGCTGCCCGAGAAGACGGTCCTGCTCGACGCGGACGGCAAGCAGATCGCCCAGTTCTACTTCGAGAACCGGGAATCGGTCTCGATGGACCGCATCGCGCCGATCATGCGTAAGGCGATCGTGGCGATCGAGGACTTCCGCTTCTACGAGCACGGCCCGCTCGACGTCGAGGGCACCACCCGTGCGCTCGTCAAGAACCTCACGACCGGTGGGGTGACCCAGGGCGGCTCGTCCATCACCCAGCAGTACGTGAAGCAGGTCCTGTTCAACAAGGCGGAGACCGACGAGGAGAAGGCCGCCGCCGTCGCGCCGACCGTCGGGCGCAAGCTCAACGAGATCCGCTACGCGATGTCGATGGAGCAGAAGTACAGCAAGGACGAGATCCTCAACCGGTATCTCAACATCGCCTACTTCGGCGCCAGCGCGTACGGCATCGAGGCGGCGTCCAAGCGGTTCTTCGGCAAGCACGCCTCCGAGCTGAACCTGGCCGAGTCCGCGACGCTGGCGGGAGCCGTACAGGACCCGAACGCCACCGACCCCAACCGGGGCAAGACGTTCCGGGACCGGCTGCTGGCCCGCCGCAACGTCGTGCTCGACCGCATGGCCGAGCTGAAGATCATCACTGAGGCCGAGCGCGACGCGGCCAAGAAGAAGAAGCTGGGGTGGAAGGACAAGGAGATCCCCGGCGGCTGCGAGGAGAGCGACTACCCGTACTTCTGCCTGTACGTGCGCAACGAGATCCTCAACGACCCGCAGTTCGGCAAGACCAAGAAGGCCCGTCAGGACTTCCTGGCCCGCGGTGGCCTGACGATCCGCACCACGCTGAACCGGAAGATGCAGAAGGCCGCCGAGACGGCGATCAAGA
The DNA here is from genome assembly GCF_039649665.1 of Microbispora sp. ZYX-F-249. NCBI lineage: Bacteria > Bacillati > Actinomycetota > Actinomycetes > Streptosporangiales > Streptosporangiaceae > Microbispora > Microbispora maris. The sequence goes on from NZ_JBDJAW010000004.1 coordinate 376,899, forward strand.
AGTACGTCCACCCGTCCGACAAGCCCGTCGCCTCCGAGGCTCTGGTCGAACCGGGCACGGGTGCCATCAGGGCGATGGCCGCCAGCCGGAAGTTCGGCACCAGCAAGAAGAAGAACGAGATGTCGATCAACGTCGTGGCGGACGCGCTGCACGGCGGCGGCGCGGGCTTCCAGGCCGGATCGACCTTCAAGGTGTTCACGCTGCTCACCGCCTTGAAGGAGGGCTGGAAGATCAACGACGGCATCAGCACCGGCGCGACCTTCCAGGCCAGCGGCCCCTCGGCCTTCAAGGACTGCGACGGCAACCTGGTCGGTGACCCCCGGGGCGTCCAGCACAACTCCGAGGGCGGCAGCGGCGGATTCCTGACCCTGCAGACCGGCACCCTGAAGTCGGTGAACACCTTCTTCATGGCCTTGGAGCAGAGGGTGGGGCTCTGCGACGTCGTGAAGACCGCCAAGGACTTCGGCATCAAGCGGGCCGACGGCGCGAAACTGCGCGAGTTCCAGACGTTCACGCTCGGCTTCAACGAGATGGATCCGGTGACCGTGGCCACCGCGTACGCCGCCATCGCGGCGCGCGGGAAGTACTGCAAGCCCATGGCGATCACGGAGATCACCGACCGCTACAACAAGGTGACCTCGTTCAAGCCGTCCTGCAAGCAGGCCATCGAGTCCGAGATCGCGGACGCCGCCACCTACATCATGTCGGGCGTGTTCACCAAGGGCACCATGTCGGGCGTCGGCGGCATCGGCCGGGACGCCGCCGGCAAGACCGGTACCGGTGACCAGTCGCGCACCGTCTGGTTCGCCGGGTTCACCCCCGACCTCGCGGGCGCGGTCAGCCTCGGCGACCCGCGCGGCCCGATGCGGTATCCGCTCCCCGGACAGGTGATGGCGGGCCGGACGTACGGCTCGGTATTCGGCGCCACCGTCCCCGGCCCGATCTGGAAGGCCACCTTCCTGACGGCGCTCAAGGGCATCGAGCCCTCGTCGTTCGTGAAGCCGGACATGTCGAGGTTCGGCGGCTGCGCCCACCAGTGCGCGCCTCCGCCGAAGCCGAAGTCCGACCGCGGCGGCGGCGACGGCCGTGGCGGCGGTCCCGGCGGCGACGGCCCCGGTGGCGGACGCGGCGGCGGCAACGGCCGCGGTCCTGGTGGCGGTTTCGGCGGTGGCGACTCGCCGTTCGACCCGTTCAACTGATTCCGTCCGATGGGCCGCTCCCTCGCCGGGGAGCGGCCCATCGGCGTCTCAGCGCCAGGACCGCCGCCGTCTCGGCGCCCGGACCGCTACGCGGACAGACGGGCGCGTACGGCCTGGGCGACGCGGCCGCCCTCGGCGCGGCCCGCGACCTTCGGGTTCAGGATCTTCATGACCTGGCCCATGGCCTTGGGGCCCTGCGCGCCGCTCTCCGCGATCGCCGCGTCGACGAGCGCGTTCAGCTCGTCGTCGCTCAACTGGGCGGGAAGGTACTCCTCCAGGACCGCCTGCTCGTCCAGCTCCGCCTGGGCCTGCTCGGCCCGCCCGGCGCCCGCGAACGCCTCGGAGGCCTCTCGGCGCTTCTTGGCCTCGCGGGTCAGCACCTTGATCACCTCGTCGTCGGAGAGCTCGCGCGCCTCCTTGCCCGCGACCTCCTCGACGTTGACGGCGGCCAGAGCCATCCGGATCGTCCGGACCCGTACCTCGTCACGGGCCTTCATCGAGGCCGCGAGGTCGGCCTTCAGCTTGTCCTTCAACGCACTCATGGGTCCATCTTGCCGTGCCCGGCCTCCGGTCTTCGCCAGGTTATGCGGGAGGCGGGCCGTACGTCGGGCATCATTGCTGTGTGAGGAAAGCAGCCGCGGTTCCCCTGTCCGTCCTCGGCCTCGGCGTCGCCGGTGTCGGTTACGCCGCCGTACTCGAGCGGAACTGGTTCCGGCTGCGCCGCTTCGACGTCCCCGTCCTGGCTCCGGGCCAGCGGCCGGTCCGTATCCTGCAGATCTCCGACCTGCATCTCACGCCCCGTCGCCATCGGCTGATCAAGTGGGTGCGGTCGCTGGCCGCGCTCGACCCCGATCTCGTCGTGAACACCGGCGACACGCTGGCGCACCCCGACGCCGTCGAGTCGTACATGTACGCCGTGGAGCCGCTGCTCGACCGGCCGGGCCTGTTCGTCTACGGCTCCAACGACCTCTACGCCCCCCGGCCGAAGAACCCCGCCCGCTATCTGTGGCGCACCTCCAAGGGGGACTCGCGGCAGCACGTGCCGAACCTGCCGTGGGAGGAGCTGGGCGCCGCGATGCGGGAGGCCGGCTGGCTGGACATGAACAACGCGACCGCCCGCCTCAAGGTGGCCGACCTCGACGTCCACGTGGGCGGCATCCACGACTCCCACATCGACCGGGACCGGTACGACGAGATCGCCGGCCAGGCTCCCGCCGACGCCGACCTGCGCCTCGGCGTCATGCACTCGCCCGAACCACGCAACATGTCGCGCTTCGCCGAGGACGGGTACCAGTTGCTGCTGGCCGGGCACACCCACGGCGGGCAGCTGTGCATTCCCTTCTACGGCGCCCTGGTGACCAACTGCGGCATCGACCGCGCCCGGGTCAAGGGACTGAGCAGGCACGAGAGCGCCTGGCTGCACGTCTCCGCCGGCCTCGGCACCTCGCCCTACGCGCCCGCGCGCTTCGCCTGCCCGCCCGAGGCGACCCTGCTGACGCTCGTTCCTCGCCGCCCCGTCGTGCCGGATGGCACAAGCAGCCGCAAAGTCCGCTAGACTTGCCGAGGCGCAGGACGAAAAGTCCAAGCGACCGGGGTGTAGCGCAGCTTGGCAGCGCGCTTCGTTCGGGACGAAGAGGCCGTGGGTTCAAATCCCGCCACCCCGACCA